>JAFLDG010000101.1 GCA_017302495.1 Burkholderiales bacterium | reverse complement strand
GATGCGCTGCAGCACGGCCGCGAAGCCGCGCTCGCCGGCTTCGGGCAGGTGCAGGATGCCCCAGGGCCGGTGCCGCGCCTCGAGCACCTGCCCCGCGGCGCCGAGCCGGTAAGCGCGCAGCGACGAAGTGCCCCAGTCGAGCGCGATCAGCCGCGCGGCGCCGGCTGCACCGGCCGATGCCGCATCCGGTCCGGGCGCGGCGGATGCGCCGGTCACGCCGCCTGGCCTCTCAGCCGGCGGCCTTCTGCGCCGCCAGCGCCGCGCACTCGGGCACCGGCGTGATCGCGCCCCGGCCCGCGAACCACGACACCAGGTTGTCGACCACGAGCTGGCCCATCGCGTTGCGCGTGTGCACCGACGCCGAGCCGACGTGCGGCAGCAGCACCACCTGCTCCATCGCGATCAGCTCGGCGGGCACGCGCGGCTCGTCCTCGAACACGTCGAGGCCGGCGGACAGGATCTTCCGGTCGCGCAGCGCGGCGATCAACGCCGGCTCGTCGATCACCGAGCCGCGGCCGATGTTGATCACGATGCCGTCGGGGCCCAGCGCCTCCAGGACCTCGCGGTTGACGATGTGCTTCGTCTCGGCTCCGCCCGAGGCGGCGACGATCAGCACGTCGCAGCTGTGCGCCAGGCCGACCAGCGTCGGGTGGTAGCGGTAGGCCACGTCGGCCTGCGGCTTGCGGCCGTGGTACTCGACCGCCAGCCCGCAGGCTTCGACCCGCTTCGCGATCGCCTTGCCGATGCGACCGAGGCCGAGGATGCCGACGGTGCGCCCGCGCAGCGTCGCGGTCAGCGGATAGGGCTTCTGCAGCCACTGGCCGGCGCGCAGGTAGCGGTCGGCCTGCGGCAGCTGGCGCACGGTGGCGATCAGCAGGCCCAGGCACAGGTCGGCGACCTCGTCGGTGAGCACGTCGGGGGTGTGCGTGACGACGATGCCGCGCGCCGCCAGCGCTGCGGCGTCGATGTGGTCGTAACCGACGCCGTAGCTCGACACCACTTCGAGCTGCCGAAACGGCGCGACGAAGGCGGCGTCGATGCGCTTGCCGCCGAAGCAGATCGCCAGGCCCCGGCTGTCGGCGCCGGGCTCCGGCTGCACCGCAAAGGCCGCGTTCAGGCCGTTGGCGATCAGCGGCGTGGGGTTGCCGACGATGCCGATCTTGACGGGTGCACTCATGGACGGGGCCTCAATGGTTGTCGCGCGGAATGCCGAAGGTGGCGTGGATCTTCTGGTACTTCACTGCCGGTTTCAGCACCATGCCGTCCGCCAGTTCGGCGACCAGGCCGCGCTGGATCTCCTGCCACGGCGTCTGGCTCGGCGGCACCGGGTAGCCGCCGGCCTTCGCGAGCGCGTCGCGCCGGCGCGCGAGTTCGTCGTCGGCCACGAGCATGTTCGCGCGCCGCTTCTTCAGGTCGATGCGGACGCGGTCGCCGCTTTGCACCAGCGCGAGCCCGCCACCGCGCGCCGCCTCGGGCGACGCGTTCAGGATCGACGGCGAGCCCGAGGTGCCGCTCTGCCGGCCGTCGCCGATGCACGGCAGCTCGCGGATGCCCTTCTTCAGCAGGTAGGCCGGCGCGCGCATGTTCACGACCTCGGCCGCGCCGGGGTAGCCGACCGGGCCGACGCCGCGGATGATCAGCACGCTGTTCGCGTCGATCCCGAGCTTCGGGTCGTCGATGCGCGCGTGGTAGTCCTCGGGGCCGTCGAACACGACCGCGGTGCCTTCGAAGGCCATCGGGTCGGCGGGGTTGTCGAGATAGCGGGCGCGGAACTCGTCGCCGATCACGCTCGTCTTCATGATCGCCGAATCGAACAGGTTGCCCTTCATGTTCAGGAAGCCCGCCTTCTTCTTCATCGGCTTGTCGTAGGGCCGGATCACGCGCCGGTCGCTGCTGAAGCGGCCCTCGCAGTTCTCGCGCAGCGTGCGGCCGTTGACCGTGATCGCGTCGCGGATCCTGCCCTTCTTCACCAGCTCGGCCACCACCGCCGGCACGCCGCCGGCGCGGTAGTACTCCTCGCCCAGGTATTCGCCGGCCGGCTGCAGGTTGACGAGCAGCGGCACGTCGTAGCCGACCTTCTCCCAGTCGTCGTTGTCGAGCGGCACGCCGACGTGGCGCGCGATCGCGTTCACGTGCACCGGCGCGTTCGTCGAGCCGCCGATCGCCGAGCAGACGACGATCGCGTTCTCGAACGCGGCGCGGGTCAGGATGCGGCTCGGCGTCAGGTTCTCGCGCACCATCTCGACGATGCGCCGGCCGGTCAGGTACGCCGCTTCCTGGCGGTCGCGGTACGGCGCGGGGATCGCCGCCGAGCCGGGCAGCATCAGGCCCAGCGCCTCGGCCAGCGAGTTCATCGTCGACGCGGTGCCCATCGTGTTGCAGTGGCCGGTCGACGGCGCCGACGACGCGACCAGTTCGATGAACTGGCGGTTGTCGATCTTGCCGGCAGCGAGCAGCTCGCGCGCCTTCCAGACGATCGTGCCCGAGCCGGTGCGCTCGCCTTCGTGCCAGCCGTTCAGCATCGGCCCCGAGTTCAGCGCGATTGCCGGCATGTCGACCGTGCACGCGGCCATGATCTGCGCCGGCGTGGTCTTGTCGCAGCCGGTGGTCAGGATCACGCCGTCGATCGGATAGCCGTACAGCACCTCGACCAGGCCCAGGTACTGCAGGTTGCGGTCCAGCGCCGCGGTCGGCCGCTTGCAGGTCTCCTGGATCGGGTGCAGCGGGAACTCGAAGGCGATGCCGCCGGCGTCGCGGATGCCCTCGCGCATGCGTGCGGCCAGCACCAGGTGGTGCCGGTTGCACGGCGCGATGTCGGAGCCGCTCTGCGCGATGCCGATCATCGGCCGGCCGGACTGCAATTCGTCGAGGCTCAGGCCGTAGTTCATCGTGCGCTCGACGTAGAGCGCGGTCATGTCGGCGTTGGCCGGGTTGTCGAACCAGGCCTGCGAGCGCAGCTTGAACTTCGCCTTCGGCGCCCTCGGTTTGCCGGGCGGCGGGGTCTTCGGGTGGCGGCTCATCGGCGGCGGACTCGGGCAGCGGGAAAGCCCGCGTTGTACACCAGCGTCCCGGTGTCAAGATCGGCGCACGCCGCGAGGAGAACCCGATGGACACGACGGCGATCACCCACCCCGGCCTCGGTGCGAGCGGCCTGAAGGTCTCGAAGCTGTGGCTCGGCGCGATGATGTTCGGCGACCGCACCGACGAGGCCGAAGCCGGGCGCATCGTCGCCGCGGCGCGCGCGGCCGGCGTCGACGGCATCGACACCGCCGACATCTATGCCGGCGGCGAATCCGAGCGCATCACCGGCCGCCTGATCCGCGGCGAGCGCGCGCGCTGGGTGCTCGCGACCAAGCTCGGCAACCCCAGCGGCAGCGGGCCGAACGAGCGCGGCAACTCGCGCCGGCACATCGTCGCTGCGGTCGACGCGAGCCTGCAGCGCCTGGGCACCGACTGGATCGACCTGCTCTACCTGCACCGCGACGATCCGGCCACGCCGCTCGAGGAAACGGCCGCGACGCTGGCGGCGCTGATCGGCGCGGGCAAGCTGCGCTACTTCGGCGTGTCGAACTTCCGCGCCTGGCGCATCGCGCAGCTGGCGGAGCTGTGCCGCGCCTGGCAGCTGCCGCCGCCGATCGCGAGCCAGAGCCCGTACAACGCGATGTCGCGCGGCATCGAGGTCGAGATCATCCCGGCCTGCGCGCACTACGGGCTCGGCCTGGTCGCCTACAGCCCGCTCGCGCGCGGCGTGCTCAGCGGCAAGTACCGGCCCGGCGAGGCGCCGCCCGAGGGCTCGCGCGCCGCGCGCAGCGACCGCCGCATCCTGCAGACCGAGTGGCGGCCCGAGTCGGTGGCGCTGGCGCGGAAGGTGGCCGAGCATGCCGCCGCGCGCGGCCGCACCGCCACCGCGCTCGCGCTCGGCTGGGTCTGGCACAACCGGCTCGTGCACTCGCTGGTCGGCGGCCCGCGCACGCTCGAGCAGTGGCAGGGCTACCTCGACGCGCTGCAGCAGCCCTTCGACGCCGACGACGAGGCCTTCTTCGACGCGCTGGTGCCCGCGGGCCACGCGTCGACGCCGGGCTGGACCGACCCGATCTATCCGGTCACCGGGCGCGTGCCGGCCGGCTGACGGCCGTCAGTCCGCAGCTCGCGAATAGCGGATCGACAGCACCGTGCCGCCGAGGATGCGCACCCGCGCCAGCAGGTTGCCGGGGCCGCGGTCGTACAGCCACTCCTCGACCATCTGGCACGGCACGCCGCCCCAGCCGGTGGCCGCCGGCGGCACGAAGGTGCCGCCGCGCAGATCGATGACCGGCGCGCAGAAGCTGTCCTTCATCACCGGCTCGCCGCACTTGTAGACGACCGACAGCCGCGAGTCGCCCTCGGCGGCGATGCGGCCGTTGCAGCGCAGGGTCTCGGCGGCGGCCGTCGGCGCCCAGAGCGCGGTGGCGAGGGCCGCCGCGGCGGCAACCAGGTCACGGTTCATCGGCTCCTCCCGTCCGGCGCTGGGCCGACCCGATCCTGATTCTGCCGCGCCCCCCTGGCCGCGCCGGCATCGGGGTTCGACCGTATGTCCGATCGTCTGCGCATGCCATAACGTATACGTTAATGAATTCACCATCGCCCTCGAGGCCCCCGGCGGTCGGCGCGGCACCGGCCGCGCCGCCGATCGCCCTTGACGCGCTGACCTTCGTCGGCGCAGGCCTGGTCCGGCCCGAGTGCGTGCTGACCAACGCCGCGGGCGACCTGTTCACCGCCGACTGGCGTGGCGGCGTCGCGCACCTTCGCCCCGACGGCCGCCAGGCGCTGTACGCCGGCGCGGGCCCGGACGGCCTGGCGCTCAAGCCCAACGGCATCGCGCTGCTGCGCGACGGCAGCTTCCTGCTCGCCCATCTGGGCAGCGACGAAGGCGGGGTCTTCCGGCTTTGGCGCGATGGCCGGGTGGCGCCGTGGCTGCTGCAGGTGGACGGGGTCGACCTGCCGCCGACGAACTTCGTCGTCGAGGACGCCGCCGGCCGCTTCTGGGTCACCGTCAGCACGCGGCTGCGGCCGCGCGCGCTGGGCTACCGGCGCAGTTGCAACGACGGCTTCATCGTCCGCGTCGACGCGCGCGGCGCGGCGATCGTCGCCGACGGCCTCGGCTATGCGAACGAGGTGGCCGTGCATCCGTCGGGCCGCTGGCTGTACGTGAACGAGACCTTCGGCCGCCGGCTGTCGCGCTGCGCGTTGCACCCCGACGGGTCGCTCGGTGCCCGGGAGGTGGTCACCGAGTTCGGCCCCGGCACCTTTCCCGACGGCCTCGCCTTCGACGAGCAAGGCCACGCCTGGATCGTCAGCATCGTCAGCAACCGCCTGATCCGCGTCGCACCCGACGGTACGCCCACCACCTGGCTCGAAGAGGCCGATGCCGAGCACCTGGCACGGGTGGAAGCGGCCTACGAGGCCGGGACGATGGACCGCGCCCACCTCGACCGCGTGCCCAGCCGCCGCCTCCGCAACATCTCCAGCATCGCCTTCGGCGGCGCCGACCGGCGCACCGCCGTGCTCGGCTGCCTCCTGGGGGACCGCCTGGCGGTGCTCGGCCTGCCGGCGGCCGGCGCGGCACCCGCGCACTGGACCTACCGATGACCGCCTCCCGACGCGCCGCCACGTCCTCGCTCGTGGACGAAGCCTACGAGCAGATCCGCCGCCGCATTCTCGACAACGCCTGGCCGCCCGGTCACCGCGCGCTCGAGCAGGAAGTGGCACTGGCGCTGGGCATGAGCCGCACGCCGGTGCGCGAGGCGCTGCTGCGGCTGCAGGGCGATGGCCTGGTCGAGGTCATCCCGCGCCACGGCATGCGCGTCCTGCCGGTGTCGCCGACCGACATGCGCGAGATCTACCAGATCCTCACGGCGCTGGAGTGCATGGCGGCCGAGCTGCTGGCGCAGCGCAAGCCCACGGACGAGGCGCTGGAACCGCTGGTCGCGGCCACGAAGGCGATGGACGAGGCGCTCGAGGCCGACGACCTGGACGCCTGGGCCGCAGCCGACGAACGCTTCCACGCGCAACTGGTCGATCTGGCCGGCAACCGCCAGCTTCAGGCCACGGTGCTGAACTACTGGGACCGCGCGCACCGGGCGCGGATGTTCACGCTCCGGCTGCGGCCCAAGCCGGTGAACTCGACGAACGAGCACATGGCCATGGTCGAGCGGCTGCGCGCGGGCGATCCGGCGGGCGCGGCGTCGGTGACGCGGGCGCACCGCGAGCGCGCCAACCGCGAACTGGTCGCGATCTTCGAGCAGTTCAAGCTGTCGCAGATGTGAAGGGAACGGCGAGGTGAAACGCGCGACGAGCCGGTCCAGCTACGCGATCGCGGTGCTGCCCGGCGACGGCATCGGCGTCGAAGTCACGGCCGCGGCGCTGCAGGTGCTGCACGCGGTGGCGCCGCGCATCGGCCGGCGCTTCGGGACCGTCGAACATCCGGCCGGCGCCCGGCACTACCTCGAGCATGGCGTCGCCCTGCCCCCGGCCACGGTCGCGGCCTGCCGCCGGGCCGACGCGATCCTGTTCGGCGCGATGGGCCTGCCGCACGTGCGCGCCGGCGACGGCACCGAGATCATTCCGCAACTCGACCTGCGTTTCGCGCTCGACCTCTACGCCGGCGTGCGCCCGATCCGCAGTTTCGCCGGCCTGCCCGGCCCGCTGGCCGATGCGCGCGCCGCGCACATCGACCTGGTCCTGGTGCGCGAGAGCACCGAGGGCCTCTTCCACGCGCGCGGCCGCGGCCGCATCGAGGGCAGCGGCGGCGACGCGGCCGCCTTCGACACGATGAAGATCACGCACCGCGGCACCGCGCGGGTGTGCGACTTCGCGCTGCGGCTCGCGCGGCAGCGCCGGGCCCAGGGCAAGCCCGGCCGCGTGACCAACGTCGACAAGGCCAACGTCTTCCGCTCGATGGCCTTCTGGCGCCAGGTGTTCGACGAACGCGCCGCCGCCTTCCCCGACGTCCCGGTCGAGCACGCCTACGTCGACGCGATGGCGCTGAACCTGGTGCTGAAGCCCTGGGCCTACGACGTGCTGGTCACCGAGAACATGTTCGGCGACATCCTGTCCGACCTGATCGCCGCGCTGGCCGGCGGCATGGGCATGGCGCCGTCGGCCGACATCGGCGACGAACACGCGCTGTTCCAGCCGGCCCACGGCACCGCGCCGGACATCGCGGGCCAGGGCATCGCGAATCCGACCGCGGCGATGCTGTCGGCGGCGATGATGCTGGACTGGCTGGCCGATCGCGCCGGCGATGCCGCGCTGGCCGACGGCGCGCGTGCGATCGAAGCGGCGCTGGCCGCGGCCTTCGCATCGGGCGCCGCCCGGCCGCGCGAGTTCGGCGGCCGCAGCAGCACGGCCGACATCGTGCGCGAAGTGCTCGTGCGGCTTTGATGCGACCGCCATGAACGAACGCATCGTCATGGTCGGCGCCGGCTACTGGTCGCAGTTCCAGGTCGAAGGCTGGCGCGACGCCGGGGCGCCGCTGGCGGCGATCTGCAACCGCAGCGCCGCACCGGCCGAGGCCCTGGCGCAGCGCTTCGGCGTGCCCCGGGTGTACGGCGATCTGCAGGCGATGCTCGACGCCGAGCGGCCGACGCTGGTCGACGTGTGCCTGCCGCCGGTGGCGCAGGCCCCGGCGGTGCGCGCCGCCCTCGCGCGCGGCATCCCCACCATCTGCCAGAAGCCCTTCGGCAACGACCTGCACGAAGCCGAGGCGCTGACCGCACTGGCCGAGTCCGCCGGCGTGCCGCTGGTGGTGCACGAGAACTTCCGCTTCATGCCGTGGTTCCGCGAGTGCCGGCGGCTGATCGACGCCGGCTTCTTCGGCCGCGTGCACGGCATCGCCTTCCGCCTGCGGCCCGGCGACGGCCAGGGGCCGCGCGCGTACCTCGACCGCCAGCCCACCTTCCAGCAGATGCCCGAGTTCCTGGTGCGCGAGACCGCGGTGCACTTCATCGACACCTTCCGCTTCCTGCTGGGCGACGTCCGCGCGGTGACGGCGCGGCTGCGCAGGCTGAACCCGGCGATCGCCGGCGAGGACGCCGGGCTGGTGATCTTCGAGTTCGACGACGATCGCACCGGCCTGTTCGACGGCAACCGCCTGAACGAGCATGTCGCGCAGAACCTGCGCCGCACGATGGGCGAGATGTGGCTCGAGGGCGAGCGCGGCGTGCTGCGGCTGGACGGCGAGGCGCGGCTGTGGTGGCAGCCGCACGGTGCGCCCGAAGCGCCGCACCCCTACCCCGCCGGCGGCCCGGGCGTCTTCGGCGGCGCCAGCCTGGCGCTGCAGGCGCATGTGCTGGCCCACCTGCGCGAAGGCACGGCGCTCGAGAACAGCGCGCGCGACTACCTGAGCAACCTGCACGTGCAGGCTGCCGTGTACCGATCCCACGCCAGCGGCCGGCGCGTGACGCTGGCCGACTTCGACCCGCACCACCCCTGAAGGAGACCGCGATGAAGATGCCCTTCCCCCTTGCCGCCCTGGCCCTGGCCGCGAGCCTCGCGACGAGTGCCGGCGCGCAGACCGTGCTCAAGTTCAGCCACACCGACCAGACCGCCGGCGCGCGCCAGGCGGCCGCCAACGTCTTCGCAAGGAAGGTCGAGGAGCTGACCCAGGGCCGCTACAAGGTGCAGATCTTCTGCTGCAGCCAGCTCGGCAACGACCCGAAGAACATCGAGCAGCTGGCGCTCGGCGGCATCGACTTCACGGTGTCGTCGACCGGCTCCTACGCGCCGCACGTGCCGAGCCTGAACCTGACGATGCTGCCCTTCATCGTCGAGGGCTACAAGCAGGGCTGGCGCTTCTACGACGAGAGCAAGTGGCTGCAGGAGCAGTTCGACAAGGCGCCGGCCAAGGGCTTCCGCTTCCTCGCCACCTGGGAGGCGGGCTTCCGCAACATGACGACGAAGACGGCCCTGAACTCGCCCGCCGACGCCAAGGGCATGAAGCTGCGCACCTTCCCGAACGAGATGATGCGCTGGTCGCTGGAAGCGATGGGCTTCACGATCCAGATCATGCCGCTGCCGGAGGTCTTCCTCGCGATCCAGCAGGGCGCGGTGCAGGGCCAGGAGAACCCGATCGACACGATCTACTCGAACAAGTTCTACGAGGTGGCGCCGAACATCACGCTGACCAACCACGTCTACAGCCCGATTCCGCTGGCCGTCAGCGAGAAGACCTGGGCGAAGCTGTCGCCGGCGGACCAGAAGGCGGTGACCGAAGCCGCCAGGATCGCCGGCAAGTTCAGCCGCGAGATGATCTCCAGCAACGACGACAACCAGTTGAAGGAGATGACCTCGAAGGGCGCCAAGGTCAATGCCAAGCCCGACATGGCCGCCTTCCGCCAGTCGGTCAAACCGGCCTACGACAAGGCGCGCGAGAAGTACGGCGCCGACGTCGACAAGGTGCTGGCCGAGGCCGAGATGATCCGCAAGACCACCAGGTAGGCGCATGCCCTCGGCGCCCCTGCTGCAGCCGGTGGCCCCGGCGCCGCCGGCGATCCGGCTGCTGGGCCGGACGGTGGACTGGACCGTGATCGCCATCGGCGCGGTGATGGCGACGATGGTGTTCGTCAACGTCGTGCTGCACCTGTTCCACCGGGACCTGGCCTGGGTCACCGAGTTCGGGGAGCTGCTGATGGTGTGGGTCACCTTCCTCGGCGGCGCCTGCGCGGCGCAGCGCGGCACGCACATGACGATCACCGAGTTCATCGACAAGCTCGACACGCGCCGCAGGCGCTGGGCCGACCTGGCCGTGCAGTCGGCCTGCCTGGCGATGCTGGGGGTGCTGGTGCGCTACGGCTGGTCGCTGGTCGACGCCAACTGGGGCAACCAGCTGACCGTGCTCGAGTGGCCGATGGCCTTGCAGTACATGGGCATGGCGGTCGGCTGCAGCCTGATGGCGCTGTTCGTCGCCTGGGATGTGTGGCAGATCGCGCGCGGCGTGCCGCGCGCGGCGCGCTACCCGAAGGCCGATTGACGCCATGCTCGCGCTGACCCTGTTCGGCATCTTCTTCGCCATCGCGCTGGCCGGCGTGCCGCTGCTGTACGCGATCCTGATCACCACCACCGGCGTCATCGCGCTGCAGGACCTTTCGCATCCGCTGGAGACGATCTTCCTGTCCTTCATCGGCGGGGTCGAGCCCTTCATCCTGCTGGCGGTGCCGCTGTTCATCTTCGCCGGCGAGCTGCTGGCCCAGGGCGGCGTGGGCAAGCGCATCGTCGAATTCGCGCGCGTGCTCTTCGGCTGGCTGCCCGGCGGGCTGGGCGTGGTGACCGTCATCAGCTGCACGCTGTTCGGCGGCGTCTCGGGCTCGGCCATCGCCGACACCGCCGCCATCGGCTCGCTGGTGATTCCGGCGATGGTGGCGCGCGGCTATTCGCGCGGCTTCGCCGCGGCGCTGCTGGCCGTGGCCGGCACGGTGGCGCTGCTGATGCCGCTGTCGATTCCGTTCCTGGTCTATGCCTTCATCTCCGGCGTGTCGATGCGCACGCTGTCGATGGCCGGGCTGCTGCCGGCGCTGGCCACCGCGCTGGCGCTGATCGTGGTCTGCATTTGGCACGGCAAACGCAGCGGCGTGGACAACGGCGAGGACCGCTCCACGCCGGCGCAGATCTGGGCCGCGGCCAAGGACGCCGGCCCGGCGCTGGCGATGCCGCTGCTGATCATCGGCGGCATCTGGAGCGGCAAGTTCACGCCCAGCGAGTCGGCGGCGGTGGCGGTGTTCTACGGGCTGGCCGTGTCCTTGTTCTATTACAAGGACCTGGGCTGGCGGCGCATTCCGCAGCTGCTGCTGAACGCCTTCACCACCAGCGCCACGGTGATGCTGGTCATCGGCGCCACCGGCGCGATGGCCTGGCTGATCACGGTCGAGCAGGTGGCGGTGCAGATGGCCGAGTGGATCCGGCTGGTCGCCACCGAGCCCTGGATGTTCCTGATCCTGTTCAACGCCTGCCTGCTGCTGCTGGGCATCTTCATCGAGCCGCTGCCGGCGATGCTGCTGAGCGCGCCGCTGTTCCTGCCGCTGGCCAAGCACTTCGGCATGGACATGGTGCACATCGGCGTGGTGATGACCGCCAACCTGGCGATCGCGCTGTACACGCCGCCGGTGGGCGGCACGCTGTTCGTCGCCGCCCGGCTGGCGCATGCCGGCATCGGCGAGATCACCCGCTACCTCTGGCCGCTGATGGCCGCCACCTTCACGGTGGTGCTGCTCATCACCTACCTGCCGCAGCTGTCGTTGTGGCTGCCGCGGGTCATTCAATCCTGGTGACCGCCATGCTCGCGCTCGTCGTCGAATTCCGCATCGACGCTGCCCGCATCGAGGCCTTCGATGCCGCCATCCGCGCCAATGCCCGGGCTTCGCTCGCCGCCGAACCCGGTTGCCGCCAGTTCGACGTCTGCCGCGACCCGGACGATGCGCAGCTCTACTTTCTCTACGAGCTGTACGACGACGAGGCCGCGATCCGGGCGCACCTGCAATCGCCGCACTTCCTGGCCATGGACGCGCAAACACGCGCCTGGGTCCAGAGCAAGACCGTGCGCCGCCTGCGGCGGACCGAACCCGCGCCGCTGCCATGCTGAAGCTGGGCTGCATCGCCGACGACTTCACCGGCGGCACCGACCTGGCCAACAACCTCGTGCGCGCCGGCATGCGCACGCTGCAGGCCGTCGGGGTGCCGCACGGGGAGGCTCCCGACTGCGACGCCGTGGTGGCGGCGCTGAAGTCGCGCACCGCGCCGGTGGAACAGGCCGTGGCGCAGGCGCTGGCCGCGGCACGCTGGCTGCGGGATCATGGCGCCGCGCAGATCTACTTCAAGGTCTGCTCCACCTTCGACAGCACGCCGCGCGGCAACATCGGCCCGGTGACCGAGGCGCTGATGGACCTGCTCGGCGCCGACTTCGTGGTCGTCACACCGGCCTTCCCGGAAAACGGCCGCACGGTCTTCAAAGGCCACCTGTTCGTCGGCGACTCGTTGCTGTCGGACAGCCCGATGAAGCACCACCCGCTGACGCCGATGACCGACGCCAACCTGGTGCGCGTGCTGCAGGCGCAGCTCGATCCGGTGCGCGGCCGCCGCGTCGGCCTGGTCGACCATCGCGTGGTCGCGCGCGGCGCCGATGCGATCGCCGAACGCATCGCCGCGCTGCGCGCCGAGGGCGTGGCCATGGCCATCGTCGACGGCGTGGCCGACGACGACCTGCGCGCGCTGGCGCGTGCCGCCGCCACGCTGCCGCTGGTCGTGGCCGCTTCGGGCCTGGCGATCGGCATCCCGGCCCTGTACGGCCTGCAGCCCGATGCCCGCGCCACGCGGCTGCCGCCAGCC
>JAFLDG010000100.1 GCA_017302495.1 Burkholderiales bacterium | reverse complement strand
GCCGGGCGCGGCCGACCCGGTGCGTGCGCTCGACGCGGCACAGCGCATCGCGCTGCTGAATGCGCGGCTGCCGGCCGCGGCCGGGCGCGTCGTGGCCTTGAGCCCGCTGAAGGACTTCGCGCTCGGGCTGAACGCCGAGCGCACGCTGGTGATCGGCCGCAGCGTGCGCATCGGCAACGCGGCGCAGACCCTGCATCCGGTGGCCGGGCAGGGGCTGAATCTCGGCCTGCGCGACGCCTTCGAGCTGGTCGAGGCGCTGAGGCACGAGGCCGACATCGACCGCGCGCTGCGCCGCGTCGAATGGGCGCGCGCGCCGGACCGCTGGTCGATGATCGCGGCGACCGATTTCCTCGCGCGCAGCTTCACCTGGCAGGCGCCGGGGCTGGCCGCGGCGCGCGCGCTCGGCCTGGCCGCGCTGCAGGCGGCGCCGCCGCTGAAGTCGCTGCTCGCGCGGCGGATGATGTTCGGCTCGCGCTGAGGCGGCGCCGGCCCCGTCAGGTGCGGCGCGACGGGGCTTTGGCCGCAGGTCGGCAATGCACAGGAGTCGGTCTCGTTCGCGGTTGCCCGTTGGCAGGATCCGGCCGGGAGCGGTCAGCCACGACGGTCAGCAACGAGGATCCACGACCCTCTCAGGGCCCCTCGTCAGGTGTCGGCGGGGAAGATGCGGAAGCGCTTGCGACCACCGACGCGAAGTGCTTGGAAGTGACGCAGGTCGAGCGTCAGGATCTCCGTGGTGCCGTGCCGCTCGGCGAGCACGACGATCGAGGCGTCGGCAAGCCCAATCTGCAGATCCCCGTAGCGGCGCATGACTTCGGCGGCGCGCTCGACATCATCGGCGGTGAAGCTCTCCAACCGATATGCGCCCCGCGCCACCTCGCCGAGCAGCGCCGCTTGCGCGCGCGAGCCGACGTGCCGCATCAGGAGGTAGTCCAGTTCTGCAAGAACAAAGGGCGACAGCAGCAACGGCCCCTTGGCCGCCTCCAGCGCCGCGCGGCACGGCGCATGCCGGCGCTGGCTCGCGTCCAGCGCGGCCAGCAGGCCGCTCGTGTCGAGCAGGATCACGGGCGGCCAAAGCCTTCGAGCGCTTCGTCCAGGGACTCCGCGAGCATCGGCTTGCCGCTCTCGATCAGCGGCAGCCGCGGTCGTGGTGCAGGCGCCTCGGCAACGATCTTGCGCAAGGCCTCGCGGATCAACTCGGCCTCGCTGATGCCGCGCGCGCTGGCCAATCGGCCGAGGGCACGCTTGACTTCCGGCGGCACGTAGACAGTCGTTTTCTCCATGCCATACAACATACCATACACGAGGCCGTCAGGCGAGTTGGCGGCCGAGGCCGCGCACTGCGGCCCACCCGGTGCGCGCGCTCGACGCGATGCAGCGCATCGCACTGCCGGACGCGCGGCTGCCTTCGATCGTCCGGCCCCTGGTACGGCGACCGCGGCGACCCGGCCCGCGGGACTGCGAGCGGGCCCCGGCGGGTGAACGCCGCCGGCAATCGATTATTGCGTTGAGGGCAATGACTGATCCAACCATTGCACTTCAAAGATAGTTCGTCCTGCCCGAGCATTCGCTCCATGGCACGAACGATCCCCTGCGTCCTGATGCGCGCCGGCACCTCGCGCGGACCCTTCTTCCTGCGCAACTGGCTGCCGGCCGACGAACGTGAACGTGACGAAGCGCTGATCGGCGCGATCGGCGCGTCGGACCCGCTGCAGGTCGACGGCGTCGGCGGCGGCAGCACGCTGACCGCCAAGGTGGCGATCGTCTCGAAGTCGAACGAGCCGGGCTGCGACGTCGACTACCTGTTCGCCCAGGTCGGCGTCGGCCGGAAGTCGGTCGACACGCGGCCCAACTGCGGCAACATGCTGTCCGGCGTCGCGCCCTTCGCGATCGAGCAGGGGCTGGTGGCGGCGAAGGACGGCGAGACCACGGTGCGCGTCTTCAACGTCAATACCCGCTCGCGCATCGACGTGACCGTGCTGACGCCCGGACGCCGCGTGGTCTACGCCGGCGACACCCGCATCGACGGCGTGGCCGGCACCGCGGCGCCGATCCGGCTGAACTTCCTCGACGCCTGGGGTGCGGTCACCGGTTCGCTGTTCCCCACCGGCAAGCGCATCGACCGCATCGAAGGCCTCGACGTCACCTGCATCGACGCCGCGATGCCGCTCGTGATCCTGCGCGCGTCGGCTCTTGGCCTGACCGGCCGCGAGGCGCCGGCCGACCTCGACGCCGACCGCGCGCTGATGGCCCGCATCGAATCGGTCCGGCGCGCCGCCGGCGCGGCGATGGGCCTCGGCGACGTCTCGGACAGCGTCGTGCCCAAGCCGGTCATCGCCAGCGCCGGCGACGGCCCGTTCAGCATCACCTCGCGCTACTTCACGCCGCGCCGCTGCCATGCCTCGCACGCCGTCACCGGCGCCATCGGCGTCGCCACCGCCCATGCGCTGCCCGGTACGGTGGCCAGCGGCGACGAACCGATCACCGGCGCGCGCACGGTGTCAGTGCTGCATCCGCAGGGCCGGATCGACGTCGACGTGGTCGTCGACGGCCATGGCGACGACGCCTCGATCCGGCGTGCCGCCCTCGTGCGCACCGCGCGCAAGATCCTGCAGGGCGACCTGCAGCTTCCCGATTACGTTTTCTCGACCTCTACCTCGACATCCAGCCAAGGAGACCTGCCCGTGAACAAGCTGCTCGCCCCCGCCGCCCTGCTCGCCGCCACGGCCATCGGAGCGTCCGCACCCGCGCTGGCGCAGACCTACCCGACCAAGACGATCACGATCGTCGTGCCCACCGCCGCCGGCGGCGGCAACGACGCGATGGCCCGCACCATCTCGCAGAAGTTGGGGCCCCTGCTCGGGCAGACGATCATCATCGACAACCGCGCCGGCGCCAACGGCTCGATCGCCAGTGAGTTCGTCGCCCGCGCCGCGCCCGACGGCCACACGCTGATGTTCGGCTACGTCGCCACCCATGCGATGAACCCGGCGCTGCAGAAGCTGCGCTACGACCCGGTGGCCGACTTCGAGCCGATCGGCCTGGTCGGCACCTCGCCGACGCTGATGGTCGCCAACGCGAACGTGCCGGTGAAGGACGTGAAGGACCTGATCGCCCAGCTGAAGGCCAAGCCGGACAAGTACACCTACGCCTCGGCCGGCAACGGCACCGCGCCGCACTACGCGGCGGAGCTGTTCAAGCTCAACGCCGGCGTCGTGATGCTGGGCGTGCCGTACAAGGGTGCCGCGCCGGCCGTCAGCGACACCATCGGCGGCCAGACGCAGTTCATGTTTCCCAGCCTCTTCACCGCGCTGCCGCACGTCAAGAGCGGCAAGCTGAAGGCGCTGGCGATCGCCGGGCCGAAGCGCTCGCCGCTGCTGCCCGACGTGCCGACGTTGAAGGAGGCCGGTGTCGACGGCGTCGACGTGCAGCAGTGGTACGCGTTCTTCGCGCCGGCCAAGACGCCGAAGCCGATCGTCGAGAAGCTGAACAAGGCGCTGAACCAGGTGCTGGCCGACCCCGAGATCATCAAGCGCATCGAGGACCATGGCGCCGACGTCGAGTCCGGCACGCCCGAGCAGCTGGGCGCGCTGGTGAAGAGCGAACTGACCAAGTGGAAGGGCGTGGTGCAGCGCGCCAAGCTGACCGCGGATTGAAGGCGGCGTACCCTCGCCCGGCCCCCTTCGGAGAACCACGATGAGCAACCTGACGGAATGGATCGGCCGCAGCGAAACGCTGAACGACCTGATCACCCCCGCGCCGGTGCGCGCGCTGACCGCCACGCTCGACCGCGACCCGATCACGGTGTCGCCCGGCCTGTCGCTGCCGCCGCTGTGGCACTGGCTGTACTTCCTGCCGATGCACCGGCAGAGCGAGATCGGCCCCGACGGCCACGCCAAGCGCGGCGGCTTCCTGCCGCCGGTGCCGCTGCCGCGGCGCATGTGGGCCGGCAGCCAGTTCGAGTTCCGCGGCCCGGTGCGCGTCGGCGACGAAGTCAGCCGCACCAGCACCATCGCCGACGTGACCGAGAAGGAAGGCCGCACCGGCAAGCTGGTGTTCGTCAAGGTGCGGCACGAGCTGCGCTGCAACGGCGCGGCCGACGCGGCGATCGTCGAGTTCCACGACATCGTCTACCGCGACGCGAAGAAGCCCGGCGACGTCGACCCGCCGCCGACCGCCGCGGAAACAGGCGCCTGGCAGCGCGAGATCGTGCCCGACGACGTGCTGCTGTTCCGCTACAGCGCGCTCACCTTCAACGGCCACCGCATCCACTACGACCGCAAGTACGTGACCGAGGTCGAGGGCTATCCGGGGCTGATCGTGCACGGCCCGCTGATCGCGACGCTGCTGATGGACCTGCTGCGCCGGCAGCTGCCGGACGCCGACGTCGCCACGTTCCGCTTCAAGGCGGTGCGCCCGACCTTCGACCTGCATCCCTTCAGAGTGAACGGTTCACCGCAGGCCGACGGCAAAACGGTACGCCTGTGGGCGCAGGACCACGAAGGCTGGCTGACGATGGACGCCGTCGCCACGCTGCGCTGATCCGAAGGAGCACCGAGCATGCAACCGCTGAAGGGCCTGACGGTCGTCACGCTCGAACACGCGATCGCCGCGCCGCTGGCGACGCGCCACCTGGCCGACCTCGGCGCCCGCGTCATCAAGATCGAGCGCCCGGGCGTCGGCGACTTCGCCCGCGGCTACGACCAGCGGGTGCGCGGCCTGGCCTCGCACTTCGTCTGGACCAACCGCAGCAAGGAGAGCCTGACGCTCGACGTCAAGCACCCCGGGGCGGCGAAGATCCTGCAGCGCCTGGTGCTGGACAAGGCCGACGTGCTGGTGCAGAACCTCGCGCCCGGTGCGGCCGCGCGGCTCGGCCTGGGCTACGAGGCGCTGGCCGCGCAGAAGCCGTCGATCATCGTCTGCGACATCTCCGGCTACGGCTCGTTCGGCCCGTACCGCGACAAGAAGGCCTACGACCTGCTGATCCAGAGCGAGGCCGGCTTCGTCTCGGTCACCGGCACGCCGGACGAACCGTGCAAGGCCGGGCCGTCGATCGCCGACATCGCCGCCGGCATGTATGCCTACACGAGCATCCTCGCGGCGCTGCTCGAACGCGGGCAGACCGGCCGCGGCCGGCACCTGGACATCTCGATGCTGGAAGCGCTGACCGAGTGGACCAGCTATCCGCTGTACTACGCCTTCGACGGCGCGCCGCCGCCGCCGCGCACCGGCGCCGCGCACGCGACGATCTACCCCTACGGCCCGTTCCCCACCGGCGCCGACGGCGGCAGCGTGATGCTCGGCCTGCAGAACGAGCGCGAGTGGGTCAATTTCTGCGCCAAGGTGCTGCTGCAGCCGGCGCTGGCCACCGACCCGCGCTTCACCGGCAATGCCAAGCGCGTGGCCGAGCGCAACGCGCTGCGCGAGATCATCGTCGAGGCCTTCCGCCCGCTGACCGCGCCGCAGGTCGTCGAACGGCTGGAGGCCGCGCAGATCGCCAACGCCCGCGTCAACACGATGCACGAGGTCTGGGCGCATCCGCAGCTGAAGGCGCGCGGCCGCTGGCGCGAGGTCGGCTCGCCGGCCGGGCCGCTGCCGGCGCTGCTGCCGCCGGGCAGCTGGGACGACGGCGATCCGCGGCTGGACCCGGTGCCGGCGCTGGGCGAGCACACCGACGCGCTGCTCGCCGAACTCGGCGTCGACGCGGCCATGGCCGCTGCGCTGCGCGCGGCCGAAGCCATCTAGCCATGGACGCGCGGACCTTTCTCTTCGTCCCGGCGAACCGGCCGGAGCGCTTTGCGAAGGCGCTGGCCAGCGGCGCCGACGCGGTGGTGCTCGACCTGGAGGACGCCGTCGCTGCCGACGCCAAGGCCGCCGCGCGCGACGCCATCGTGCAGTGGGCCGCCGGCGCCGCGCCGGCCGAGCGCGAGCGCACCGTCGTGCGCATCAACGAGGCGGCGTCGGCGCATTGGAAGGACGACCTGCGCGCGCTGCGCGAGGCGCGGCTGGCACAAGTGATGCTGCCGAAGGCCGAGTCGGCCGAGCAGGTCGCTTCGGTGCGCGCCGCGCTCGCAGGCGCGGCCGTGCTGCCGCTGGTCGAGACAGCGCGCGGCATCGCCCGCTGCGAAGCGATCGCCGCGGCCGACGGCGTCGTGCGGCTGGTCTTCGGCACGCTCGACTTCGCGCTCGACCTGGACCTGGACATCGCCGCCGACAACCAGCCGCTCGCCGAAGCCGCAGCCAGGCTGGTGCTGGCCTCGCGCCTGGCCGATCGGCTGGCGCCGGTGGCCGGCGTCACGCCGCAGATCGACGACGAGGCGCGGCTGCTCGCCGACTTCCGCTGGTCGCGGCGCCGCGGCTTCGGCGCCAAGCTGTGCATCCACCCGAAGCAGGTGGCACCGCTGCATGCCGCGCTGGCGCCCTCCGCCGAGGAGCTGGAACGCGCGCGCCGCATCATCGCCGCCGAGGCCGCATCGCCCGGCGCCGCCCAGCTCGACGGCCGCATGGTCGACCGCCCCGTCGTACTGCAGGCGCAGCGGCTGCTGCGCCGCGCCGGACTCTGAATCCCTCTTCAACTTCCCCAGGAGACTCCACTCATGGCTGCCTCGATCATCGACTCGTCCATCTTCCAGGGCATCTTCTCCAGCGACGAGATGCGCCACGTCTGGTCCGACGAGAACCGCACGAGCAAGTACATCGACATCGAGCGCGCGCTGGCCATCGTGCAGGCGCGGCTCGGGCTGATCCCGCAGGAGGCGGCCGACGAGATCGTCAGCCACTGCCACCTGGACCAGATCGACATGGCGCGCTTAAGCCAGCAGACCGAGCGCATCGGCTACCCGATCCTGGGCGTCGTCACGCAGATCAACCAGCTGTGCCGCGACAAGCTCGGCGAGTACGTGCACTGGGGTGCGACCACGCAGGACATCACCGACACCGCCACCGTGCTGCAGATCCGCGAGGCGCTGGCCATCGTCGATCGCGAACTGGCGGCGATCTCGGCCGCGATGGCCAAGCTGGCGAAGGAGCACCGCGACACGCCGATGATCGGCCGCAGCAACCTGCAGCAGGCGATCCCCGTGACCTTCGGCTACAAGATGGCCGGGCTGCTGAGCGCGATCGAACGCCACCGCGAGCGCCTGGCGCAGCTGAAGGAGCGTGTGCTGGTCGGCGAGTTCGCCGGCGCGGCCGGCACGCTGGCGTCGCTGGAACGCGGCGCGATGGAGACGCAGGCCGGCCTGTGCGCCGAGCTGGGGCTGAAGCAGCCGGTGATCGCCTGGCACACCATCCGCGACAACATCGCCGAGGTCGGCGCCTTCCTGGGCCTGGTCGGCGGCACGCTGGGCAAGCTCAGCATGGACGTGAAGCTGATGATGCAGACCGAGGTCGCCGAGGTCTACGAGCCCTACCACCACGGCCGCGGCTCGAGCAGCACGATGCCGCAGAAGCGCAACCCGATCAGCAGCTGCTACATCCATGCGGCGATCAGCGTCGTGCGCCAGCACGCTGCCGCGCTGATGGATGCGATGGTCGCGGACCACGAACGCAGCACCGGGCCGTGGGAGATCGAGTGGATCGTGCTGCCCGAGGCCTTCTGCCTGATGGCCGGCGCGCTGAAGCAGAGCCGCTTCGTGCTGGAAGGGCTGCAGGTCGATGCGCAGGCGATGCGCCGCAACATCGACATGACCGAGGGCCTGGTGATGAGCGAGGCGGTGATGATGGGCTTGGGGACCCACATCGGCCGCGAGTACGCGCACGACCTGGTCTACGACCTGTGCCGCCAGGCGATTGCGGAGAAGAAGCCGCTGCTCGATCTGCTGGTGGCGCATCCGGAGATCGCGAAGCACGTGGACCGCAAGGCGCTGGAGGGCATGCTCGACCCGTCAAACTACCTCGGGCAGTCGGGGCACATGGTGGATCGCGTGCTGGCTACGCTGCGTTGAATTGGGGGCGGCCGCTCACGCAGAGTCGCGACCAAAGATGCGGAAGTGCGTGGCTGCTGTCGGCGCGTAGCCGGTCCTCAATGCCTGGCATGCAAGGCGCTCTGGCGTCGAGGCTTGTGCCACACCTGCCGACCAGGAGCGACAGTTCTGAATCACCTGCGCGCGAGGGCAGGCCTGGCACAGGTCCGAACGATCGCTGGCATTGGCGACGGAGCCGATATACGACTAGTAGTAAGCCTCAGATGGTTCACTTCTGAATGGAAAGGGTGACAGAACGGCTACTTCCAGAAGTTCCCGGAAACTCCTCCAGTAGACCTCTGATCAGGGCTGGCATCACCGCTGGCAGGTCGCCAGTGGAGCCGGTTGATCGAATCTCGCCCTCATACAAGCGTTCCATTCGGCCAGATTCTCTATACGCGGGCACAGAGAACATGGTTAGGCGGACTGCGCGGTCAAACTCAGTTCGACTGCCTGTCCCGGTACCGACGACACCAACTGTTGTCTGCTGAGTCGTTGTTGCGTTGAAACTCGCAGTGTTTCCGTACGTACTCACCGACCCAGTGGTTGTGCTGCTTCCGGTTGGTACTTGGCCAAAGATGGGATAGCTGAACGCCACCTGGCGTCCCTGACTAATCTGGTATTGAAGAAAAACAGCCGCATCCGCCGAGGCGAGCGGCGCTTCCTTCCAACCTCGTGCGATCAGTTGGTCTCGCACCATGCCTGCGTAAGTCCGAAACTCAAGCGACTCCTGTTGGTCCGTGATGGGCACCAAAACAAACGAGCGGGGTGTCGCATCCAGCACGTGAAAGCTTGACACGCGTCCGGTCAACATGAGGGCACACGCGCCCACGAGTCCGGCCGCTACCAGTAACAACAACGCTCGAAGTCTCAGCATCATCGAATGTCAGGTGATCGAGGGGCCAGTTCGCTGGTGACGGCTAGCATTGAACTTAAGCCGTCATTCCACCAACGGCACAAGCACTCGCCGAAGAGCAATCTCGGCGGCAACCATTGCGTCTTCGATGTCGGCCCTCATCGGTGCCTCGCGCCCATGCGAAGCGGCCTGGAGTCGCTGGTCGACAGCAAGAACCAGATCGCAGGCCTTGTCTGCGATCTGCAGCTCGTTGTCGGAAAGGCTACCTCGCTTCTGCTCCACGAGGACCCGCAAACGATGCTTGCGGGTGACACCGGTCTTGCTGTTCTTCTCGGGTTGAAACCAAGGCTGGCTCTTGACAATCGCATCTGGCGCTCCCAGCTTCAACGTTTGATCGATTAGTTCTCTTCCCGAATGCGCCGCTTGGCGCAATGCATCTGGCTCCATGGATGCAAGTGACGACCATGCACCTTCCCGGATATCTAGAAGATGCGGATCGATTGAGATCAGTGCCACATCCAGCGAATCTATTGTGTTTCGAAAGAGCGCCTGTACTCCACGCTCAGTGATTGTCAGCCAATCGCGGGGGGCAGCCAGATCTTGAAGGGTTGGTGCTACCAAGCCGTCTCGTTCCAACTGATCGACTGCGCGAAGCGCAGTCTGCCGCTGCGGTTCATCAAACTCGCTGCCCAAGTGATGCTCAAGAGCGCCTCGCTGGTTGGAACGGCCAACCAGATTGAACCGATTGACAGCACGCCGCCCGTCCTTCGACAGCACCTCGAGAACTGCGAACCTCAGGCCGCGACTGGTTTGGTCTGTGCGCATGTTGGCAGAAACGCCTCATGGACGAAAACCTGACTCCGCTGTACGCATCGGTTGTCGTCCAAGACCGGCTGCGCGGTAGGTGCCAAGGGAGTGATGCACTTTAGTTTCCTTCCACTGACTGGATGAGCATCCAGCACCGAGTCTCTTGCCGAAGGCAGCGTGCGCTTTATCCCATTTTGCGGACCGCTCGACACTGTGACAAGGGGCTACTGATCTCGTGTGACGAGTCGTGTGATTCGCGGCCCACGCACGCTTGCGCCCTAAGCTTGGGGTTGTGAGCGCGACTTCGGCACCGCGGACCGATTGTCAGCAATGCGCCGGAAGCACGCCTCGCTCGTAAGCGACCAGCCGTCCCATCTTGAGTAGCGCCGCGCAGGCGACGACGATGGTGTCCACCTGTTCCTGAGGTGGACACCTATGCCCTCCAAGCCAGTGCGGCGGCGCCACGGCGCCGAGTTCAAGGCCAAGGTTCTGGCCGCGTGCGACGAACCCGGCGCGTCGGTAGCCGCGGTGGCGCTGGCGCACGACCTGAACGCCAACCTCGTGCACAAGTGGCGGCGTGCTCGAGCCGCCGCTGCAGTGCCGGCGCTCAGGCTCCGGTCGTCGACACCCGAGTTCGTCGCCCTGGCCTTGCCGAGCGTGCCGCCGAATCCGGCGAAGCCGACGCCGGCGACGACCGCGCACATCCGAGTCGCGATCGACCGCGGCGGCAGCCGCGTCGACGTGAGCTGGCCGGTCGCGGCGGCGGCCGAGTGCGCCGCCTGGCTGCGCGAGTGGCTGCGGTGATCCGCGTCGACGCCTTGTGGCTGTGCGTGCAGCCGCTGGACATGCGCGCCGGGCCCGAGCGGCTGCTGGCGCACGTCGTGCTGGCGCTCGGCGGCGCGCAGGCGCACCACGGCTACCTGTTTGCCAATGCGCGGGCCACGCGCATCAAGCTGCTCGTGCACGACGGCTTCGGCGTGTGGTGCGCGGCGCGGCGGCTCAACGCCGGACGCTTCGTCTGGCCGCGCGACATCGATGCGGCCCGGCCGCTGGCATTGACCCAGGCGCAGTTCGATGCGCTGGTGCTGGGGCTGCCGTGGCAGCGGCTGCACGAGATGAGCGTGATCACGCGGGTGTGAGTCTTCGCCGCCGCGCCATAGGGTGCCTGCACCCGCCGGCGGCAGGTTGACAGCGCATATCCGAATAGATTCAGCGCGACCTCGCCGGCATGATGCGCACATGCTCGACATGCGCGACCTCACCGCCCAGGACCTGCAGCGCCTGAGCGTCGAACAAGCGCAAACCGTCGTCGAACACATCCGGCGCCAGGCGCGCGAGATCGCGCTGAAGGAGGCCAAGCTCGAGAAGCTGAGCTTCGAGGTCGCGCGGCTGAGGGCGTGGAAGTTCTCGGCCAGGACCGAGGCAATGAGCGCGCAGCAGCGCCAGATGTTCGAGGACACGCTGGCCGAAGACGAAGCCGAGCTGCAGGCGCAGCTGCAGACGCTGCGCGCGCCCGAGGCGAAGGATCGCCAGCCCCGGCGCCAGCCGCGGCGCCAGGCGCTGCCCGAGCACCTGCGCCGGGTGGAGCACCGCCACGACCCCGAGGACACCACCTGCCCGACGCCGGGGTGCGGTGCGCCGATGACGCGCGTGGGCGAAGACGTCAGCGAGCGGCTGGACATCGTGCCGGCCGAGTTCTTCGTGCACCGCCACGTCTACGGCAAGTGGGCCTGCCGCTGCTGCGCTCGGCTGGTGCAGGAGCCGGCCGAGCCGCAGATCATCGACGGCGGCATGCCGGCGGCGGGGCTGGTGGCGCACACGCTCATCAGCCGCTTCGTCGACCATCTGCCGTACTACCGGCAGGAGGCGATCAACGCGAGATCCGGCGTACACACGCCGCGCTCGACGCTGGCGGCGTGGTCCGGCCGCGGCGGCGCGGCGCTGCAGCCGCTGTACGACGCGCACAAGCGCTTCGTGCTCGGCGAGCGCGTCGTGCACGCCGACGAGACGCCGGTGGCGATGCTCGACCCCGGCGCAGGCAGGACCAAGAGAGCGTACGTCTGGGCCTACGCCCGAGGTGCCTTGAGCGACACGCCCGGCGTGATCTACGACTTCTGCCTCGGCCGGGGGGCGCAGTACCCGGCGGCGTTCCTGCAGTGCACGGGCGACACCGGTGACCCCGTGCCCTGGCAGGGCACGCTGGTGTGCGACCAGTACCAGGCGTACGACACGGTGCTCGATGCGCGGCAGTACCCGGGCCGCAGCGCCGCGGGCTGCCTGGCGCATGCACGCCGCAAGTTCGACGAGCTGTTCAAGGCCAAGGCCAGCGCGATGGCCGAAGGGGCGCTGCAGCGCATCGCGGCGATCTACCGCGTCGAGCGCGGGCTCGCCGGCCTGAAGGCCGACGAACGGTTGGCGATGCGCCAGGCCCTGGCCAAGCCGCTGTGGGACGAGCTGCACCGCTGGCTGAAGCTGGAGCGACAACGCGTGGCCGACGGCGGCCCGCCCGCCAAGGCGATCGACTACAGCCTGAACCACTGGACGGTGCTCACGCGCAATCTGCTCGACGGCGCCGTGCCGCTGGACAACAACCACCTCGAGAACCTCGTGCGTCCGTGGGCCATGGGCAGGAATAAGGCGAAGTCGGCTTTTATGCGAAGCCGGCTGGGTCGCGTGTCGCAGATGGCGCGACCAGCTTTGGCCGCGACGGTCTGATCGTCGGATGGACTTTGCATAAGAAGTCGCGTCTCCTGG
>JAFLDG010000010.1 GCA_017302495.1 Burkholderiales bacterium | reverse complement strand
AGGCCGTACAGCAGCGCGGCGCCGGCGGCGGCCCGGCTCAGGAAGCTGCGGCGTTGTGCATAGACCCGCGGCGGCGTGATCTCGCTCGCCGGCAGCGCGGGCCAGCGCGGATGGAGGTGCATCGTGGTTCCCGGACGCATGCGCCGTTCGTCGCGGCGCCGGAGCCGGACCTTACCGTGCCGCGGGGCCCGGTCGCGGCGTGGGGCCTTCGGCCCGCCGTGATCTCAGCGCAGGCCGGCCATGTAGTCGGCGACGGCCTTGATCTCGCGATCGTTCATCTTGGCCGCGACGCCGGCCATCTGCAGGCTGTTCATGCGCTGGCCGGCACGGAACGCGAGCAACTGCGCCTCGGCGTAGTCGCCGTGCTGACCCGAGAGCCGCGGGTACTGCTTCGGGATGCCGGCGCCGTTCGGGCTGTGGCAGCCGGCGCAGGCGGCGATCTGCCGGTCGGCGATGCCGCCGCGGTAGATCCGCTCGCCGAGCAGCAGCGTGTCGCGGTTCTTCGCGAAACCCGGCTTGGCCGACTTCGACGCGTAGAACGCGGCGACGTTGCGCATGTCGTCGTCGCTCAGCGTGGCCGCGAAGCCCTTCATGATCGCGTTCGCGCGGGCGCCCGACTTGAAGTCGTGCAACTGCTTGACCAGGTAGTCGGCGTGCTGGCCGGCGATGATCGGATTCGCCGGCGTGCCGCGCGAGCCGTCAAAGCTGTGGCAGGCGCCGCAGACCTGGGTCGCGATGGCTTCGCCCTTGGCCGGATCGACCTTGGCGGCGGGCTTGGCATCGGCGGCCAGCACCGGGGCCGCGAAGGCGGCGACGATCAGGGCGAGAAGCGACTTCATGTCGGGATGGCGGCGGTGGGCGCGGCGGGGAGGCAAACCGGGGAATTTTACAATGCCGGATGACCTTGCCCGCCCTCGACCGAAGCGCACGGCGCCACGCGGACGCAACGGCCGATGCCGCGGCGCAGGCGGCGCTGGCCTGGCTGCACGGCGCGCGCTTCGTCACCACCGCGTCGCAGTTGGTGCAGTTGCCGCCGAACGACCGCGCGGAGATCGCCTTCGTCGGCCGCAGCAACGCCGGCAAGTCGAGCGCGATCAACCGCCTCGCGCAGCAGCGCCGGCTGGCCTTCGCATCGCGCACGCCGGGGCGGACGCAGCACATCAACCTGTTCGCGCTCGGGCCGAAGCAGGACCCGGATGCGCTGCTCGCCGACCTGCCGGGCTACGGCTACGCGGCGGTCGAGCGCGCGGCGAAGCTGCGCTGGCAGGCGGTGATGGCGAACTACCTGGCCGAGCGCCGCAGCCTGTCGGGCGTCGTGCTGCTGGTCGATGTGCGGCTGGGGCTCACCGAACTCGACGAGCGCCTGATCGCGCTGCTGCGGCCGCGGCTTGCCGGCGGGGTCGTGCGCCTGCTGCTCGTGCTGACCAAGGCCGACAAGCTGTCGCGCTCGAAGGCGGCAGCCGCGCTGCAGGTGTCGATCCAGCGGCTCGGCGCGGTGCTGCCCGAGGGGGCCGACGCCGGCGTGCTCCTGTTCTCGGCGCTCGACGGCACCGGGGTGGCCGACGTGGCGACCACGTTGCGCGACTGGGCCGCCGCGGCTCGTGTGTAGCCCGGTGGCCGGACGGTCGCGACGCCGTGGCCGCGCGCGGCCACGGACGGGCGCTCAGACGACGACGTAGCTGCCCTTCAGGTAGGGCAGGGCCTCGCGCACGTGTTCGCGCAGATGCGGGAACAGGTCCGACGCGGACTCGCTCGCGTAGATCGGCCGCACCGCCTGGCGCGTGCCGCTGCCGATGTTGATCAGGCACGAGGCACGGCCGTCGTCGTACTCGAGCAGGTCGGGGCCGACCCGGCGCAGCACCCAGCCCTCGGAACTGCAGACCTGCCCGTTCGCGGCGGCGATCAGCTGGCTGGGAGTCCGGACGCTCATGGTGTTGCAGCGGCGCTGGGATTCGGTGGCGCTGCCCGCGCGGGCAGGCCCTTCGAGGCGATGCATCGCAGTTTAGGGGCCCGTCTCCCGCGGCCCATCCCCGTGCCTTGGGGGGCCGAGGCCCGCGCCGCGACCGGCCGTGTGCAAGTTCACGTCCCCGCCGAGGCAAGAAAAAGCCCGCGACCGTGCGGTACGCGGGCTTCGGGGCGAAGCCGTCGCCCGGTGGGGCGACGGCCGTGGCCGCGACGGGCTTACATGTCCATCCCGCCCATGCCGCCCATGCCGCCCATGCCGCCGGGCATGCCGCCGGCCGCGGCCTCTTCCTTCGGCGCCTCGGCGACCATCGCCTCGGTCGTGAGCATCAGCCCGGCCACCGACGCGGCGTTCTGCAGCGCGGTGCGGGTGACCTTGGTCGGGTCGAGGATGCCCATCTCGATCATGTCGCCGTACTCGCCGGTCTGGGCGTTGTAGCCGAAGTTGCCCTTGCCATCGAGCACCTTGTTGATGACCACGCTCGGCTCGTCGCCGGCATTGGCGACGATCTCGCGCAGCGGCTGCTCGACGGCGCGCAGCACGATCTTCACGCCGGCGTCCTGGTCGTGGTTGTCGCCCTTGAGCGAGCCGATCGCCTGACGCGCGCGCAGCAGCGCGACGCCGCCGCCGGCGACGATGCCTTCCTCGACCGCGGCCCGGGTGGCATGCAGCGCGTCCTCGACGCGGGCCTTCTTCTCCTTCATCTCGACCTCGGTCGCGGCGCCGACCTTGATCACCGCCACGCCGCCGGCCAGCTTGGCCACGCGCTCCTGCAGCTTCTCGCGGTCGTAGTCGCTGGTGGCCTCCTCGATCTGGACACGGATCTGCTTGACGCGCGCCTCGATGTCCGGGGCCTTGCCGGCGCCGTCGATGATCGTGGTGTTCTCCTTGGCGATCTCGATGCGCTTGGCTTGGCCGAGGTCGGCCAGCCCGATCTTCTCGAGCGTCATGCCGGTTTCTTCGGCGATGACCTTGCCGCCGGTCAGGATCGCCATGTCCTCGAGCATCGCCTTGCGGCGGTCGCCGAAGCCCGGCGCCTTGACCGCGCAGACCTTCAGGATGCCGCGGATCGTGTTCACCACCAGCGTCGCGAGCGCCTCGCCTTCGACTTCCTCGGCGACGATCAGCAGCGGCTTGCCGCTCTTGGCGACGGCCTCCAGCGCGGGCAGCAGCTCGCGGATGTTGCTGATCTTCTTGTCGTGCAGCAGGATGTACGGGCTGTCCAGCACGCAGACCTGCTTCTCGGCGTTGTTGATGAAGTACGGCGACAGGTAGCCGCGGTCGAACTGCATGCCCTCGACGATGTCGAGCTCGTTGTTCAGGCTCTTGCCGTCCTCGACCGTGATCACGCCTTCCTTGCCGACCTTGTCCATCGCGTCGGCGATGATCTTGCCGATCGCGTCGTCGGCGTTGGCCGAGATCGCACCGACCTGGCTGATCTCCTTGCTCGTGGTCGTCGGCTTGCTGATCTTCTTCAGCTCCTCGACCAGGCCCTCGACGGCCTTGTCGATGCCGCGCTTCAGGTCCATCGGGTTCATGCCCGCGGCGACGTACTTCATGCCCTCGCGCACGATGCTCTGCGCGAGCACGGTCGCGGTGGTGGTGCCGTCACCGGCGGCGTCGCTGGTCTTGGAAGCGACTTCCTTGACCATCTGCGCGCCCATGTTCTGGAGCTTGTCCTTGAGCTCGATCTCCTTCGCGACCGAGACACCGTCCTTGGTGACGGTGGGGGCGCCGAACGAGCGCTCGAGCACCACGTTGCGGCCCTTCGGGCCGAGGGTGACCTTGACCGCGTTGGCCAGGATGTTCACGCCCTCGACCATGCGGTGCCGGGCATCGCTGCCGAAGATGACGTCTTTTGCTGCCATGTGCAGTTCTCCGAGTTCGATCTACTGTGGTTCGGTTGGCGTGGGGATTACTTTTCCACCACGGCGAAGAGGTCGTCTTCCTTCATGACGAGCAACTCGTCGCCGTCGACCTTGACGGTCTGGCCGCTGTACTTGCCGAACAACACGCGGTCACCGACCTTGATGTTCAGCGCGACGAAGTCACCCTTGTCGTTGCGCTTGCCCGGACCCACGGCCAGCACCTCGCCCTGGTCAGGCTTCTCGGCGGCGTTGTCGGGGATCACGATGCCGGAGGCCGTCTTGGTCTCGTTCTCCAGGCGCTTGACGATCACGCGATCGTGCAAAGGACGAAGCTTCATTCCATCTCCTTAACGGGTCATTTCCCTTGGCCGAAGTTCGCCAAGAAGTTGGCGAACACTAACCGGATCTTGCCGACCGTGAGGCGGTCGGCTGTTAGCACTCAGGCAAAGAGAGTGCTAGCAGACGAGATTATAGAGACGGGCCGGCAGACTTCAAGGGCCCTCGGGTCGCGTGTCGGCCGGGGAACTTGCGATCGGCAGCCCGCGGCGCGCAGCCGGCCGACCCCGCTGTCGGGCGCTGATCAGTGGTGGGTCCCGTCCGGAGGATCGGCCGCCGGTGGTTCGCCGTCGTCGCGCGGCGCGGCGACGCGGTAACCCTCCGCGGCCCATGCGCCGAGGTCGATGCTGCGGCAGCGCAGGCTGCAGAAGGGCCGGGCCGGATTGTCCGGCCCGTAGGGTGCCGGCTGCCCGCAATGCGCACAGCGGACGAGGCGCGGACGCGCAGGTCGCGGACTCATCCGGCGCAGCCCTGAACCGGCCGCTGCCGCGTCGTGCAGGCCGCGTGGCCGCCGGGGGTCGGCCGCGCGGTCACGTGCACAGCGTCAGCTCGAAGGTCGTGTCGGCCTGCGACGGCTTGAGCCGGCCGTCGTCGGTCCAGCGCAGCAGCCGCATCGCGACCATCAGCCGATGGCCGGTCAGCTCCGGCACCAGTTCGGCTCCGGCGTCGAGCTGTACCCGCATCAGCTGGTAGGTGCGACCGACCGGCAGGCTTTGCTGGAACTGGCCGCCGATGGCGACCACGCGTTGCGTCGAACCGCCGTCGCGCAGCAGGCCCAGCAGCAGGTGCAGCGCATCCGCCAGCGGCATCAGGCCGGCGGTCCACTGCACCAAGTCGGCGCGCCGGCGCTCGGCCGGATGCTGCTGCCATGCGAAGTACGAGGGCAGGTCGAACTCGCAGGTCCCGCCGGGGATGTTGATGCGGCTGCGGATGCTCATCAGCCAGTCGTTGCCGGTGAGCGACTGGCCCGCCTTACCGGCCAGCTGGTTCAGCCGCTCGTGGCAGCCGTCGATGCGCTGCGTCACCTCGTCCAGCGCGGCCTCCGAGATCCGCGGGTTGCCGCGGTAGGCCTGCAGCTGCGCGCGGTGGCGCTCCAGCTCCTTCAGCAGGTCGGACTTCAGGTCGGCCCGGGCGGCGACATCCATGATCTCGAACACCGTCGCCAGGGCGAAATGGTGGTCGAGCGGCGCGGCCCGCGGCAGCAACTGCCCGAGGCGGTCGAACAACTGTTCGAGCCGCAGCATCGTGCGGATGCCTTCGTGGAACGGGTATTCGTAGAGGACCAAGGTCGGCGCGCGGTCGGGGCGGGCGGCACGGACGACGCGATCCCGCGGCAACCCGCGGCTCATTGTTCCACAGGGCTGCCGCCGCGCCGCCCGTCAGCGGCGCCGGGCCCAGGCGTGCCAGAGCGTGCGCACCTGGGCGGCGAGGGCCTCGAACGACAACCCGTCGTTGTGGATCACCGCATCGGCGATGGCCCGCCGCTGCGCGCGCGGGGTCTGCTGCGCGATCACCGCGTGCACTTGCGCCTCGCCCCAGCCCGAGCGTTGCATCACGCGCTGCACCTGGGTGGCCTCGCTGCAGTCGACGACGACGATGCGGGCCACGCGCGCGCGCCACGCGCTCGACGCGGCCAGCAGCGGGACATCGAAGACCACCGGCCGGCCGCCGGCCGCCGCGGCCTGGCGCATCGCCTCCGCGCCGATCATCGGATGCAGGATCGCTTCGAGCCGGCTGCGCGCGTCCGGTTGGCCGAACGCGATCTGCCGCATCCGGTCGCGGTCGAGGGCGCCACCGGCGGCGACCACCTCAGACCCGAAGGCGGCTTCGATCGCCGGCATCGCGGCGCCGCCGGGTGCGGTGAGCGCATGGGCGATCGCATCGGTGTCGACCAGCACCGCGCCGCAGTCGACGAGGGCGGCCGCGACCGTGCTCTTGCCGCTGCCGATGCCGCCGGTCAGGCCGATCGTGAGCCGGGCCGCCGGGGAACCGGGCGCGTCACCGCGCTCCGGCGCGGGCTCTGCGGAGCCGCCGTGCGCGCCCGCGGGAATGCCTTCGGGCTGCGCTCTCCGGCCTTCGCCCCCGGGGCCCAGCGGGCTCACTGGAGTACCTTCGGCCTGCGGCCTGCGGTATTCGCCCTTGGGGCGGCCCGGCGGGCTCATGGCATCGGGAAGAAGATCTCGGTCAGCGGCCGGCCGAAAAAGATCGCGGCGAGGCCGCCGCCGACCAGGTACGGCCCGAACGGAATCGGCACCTCGCGCTTGTGCCCGCCGAAGACGATCAGGCCGATGCCGACCACCGCGCCGACCGCGGAGGCGAGCAGCACGATCGACGGCAGCAGTTGCCAGCCGAGCAGCGCGCCCAGGCCGGCGAGCAGCTTGAAGTCGCCCTCGCCCATGCCCTCGACGCCGCGCAGCTTCTTGTAGCTGTAGGCCAGCAGCCAGAGACCGCCGTAGCCGGCGAAGGCGCCCCAGGCCGCGTCGGTGAGCGAGGTGCCGGTCCAGCCAAGGCCGGCGGCGGCGATCCCGAGGCCGAGCAGCGGCAGGCTCAGGTCGTCGGGCAGGTAGGTGGTGTCCAGGTCGACGAGCGCGATCGCGACCATCAGCGCGACGGCGGCGCACCAGGCGAGCGTCGCTGGCGCCGCGCCGAACTTCCAGGCGCAAGCGGCGAACAGGCCGCCCGTGAGGGCCTCGACGATCGGGTAGCGCGCCGAGATCGGCCGGCCGCAGGCGGCGCAGCGACCCTTCAGGCGCAGCCAGCCGATGAGCGGCAGGTTCTCGTGCCAGCGCAGCTGGTGGCCGCACTGCGGACAGCGCGAGCGCGGCTTCGCCAGGCCGAGCGCCGGCAGCTTGTCCACGGTGTCGCCGATCGCCTTCGCCGCCTGGGCGAAGGCGGCCGGCGGTCGGGCGGCGGCGCCGGCGAGCCGGGCCCAGGCGGCGGCGTCGCCGAGCTGGTGTTCCGCCGTCTCGCGCCACCAGTCGCGCTCGAGCATCTGCGGCAGCCGGTGCGCGACGACGTTCAGGAAGCTGCCGATGCACAGGCCGAGCACACCGAGCCCGACCGGCGACAGCAGCGCCGCGAAGAGGGCGTCCGGCGTCATCGGCGCGGCGTCAGACCACCGCGCCGAGCTTGAAGATCGGCAGGTACATCGAGATCACGATGCCGCCGATCAGCACGCCGAGGATGACGATGATGAACGGCTCCATCAGGCTCGACAGGCCCTTGACCATCTCGTCGACCTCGTCCTCGTAGAACTCGGCGCACTTGGCGAGCATGTGGTCGAGCGCGCCGGATTCCTCGCCGATGGCGGCCATCTGCAGCACCATCGTCGGGAACACGCCGGTCGAGGTCATCGATGCGGTCAGCGCCGAGCCGGTGGACACATCCTTCTGGATCTGCTCGGTCGCCAGGCGGTAGACCGCATTGCCCGACGCGCCGCCGACCGAATCGAGCGCTTCGACCAGCGGCACGCCGGCAGCGAACATCGTCGACAGCGTGCGCGTCCAGCGCGCGATCACCGCCTTGTTGATCAGGTCGCCGAAGACGGGCAGCCTCAGCAGCAGCCGGTCCATGAACATCTGCATCTTCTCCGAGCGCCGCCAGGCCTGCAGGAAGAAGTACATGCCGCCGAACAGGAAGCCGAAGATCGCCCACCAATACGAGACGAAGAACTCCGACATCGCGATCACCGCGAGCGTCGGTGCCGGCAGGTCGGCGCCGAAGGAGCGGAAGACCTCCTTGAACGACGGGATCACGAAGATCATGATCACCGTCAGCACGACGAAGGCCACGACGATGACGGCGATCGGGTACATCAGCGCCGACTTGATCTTGCTCTTCAGCGCGAGCGTCTTTTCCTGGTAGATCGCGAGCCGATCGAGCAGCGCCTCGAGGATGCCGCCGGCCTCGCCGGCCTCGACCAGGTTGCAGTACAGCGCGTCGAACTGCAGCGGGTGCTTGCGGAAGGCCGCGGACAGGCTGGTGCCGGTCTCGACGTCGTTGCGGATCTCGGTCAGCAGCCGCGTCAGCCGCGGGTTCGCGCTGCCGCGTGCGACGATGTCGAAGGCCTGCAGCAGCGGCACGCCGGCCTTCATCATCGTCGCCAGCTGGCGCGTGAAGACCGCGATGTCCTTCTGCTTGATCGCCTTGCCGCCGCTGGTGCGGCGCTTCTTGACCTTCGTGATCAGGATGCCCTGGCGGCGCAGGCTGGCGTTGACCACCGCTTCGCCGCCGGCGCGGATCTCGCCGCGCACGAGCTTGCCGTTCTTGTCCTTGCCCTCCCACTCGAAGATGGATTCCTTGGGGCTGCGGGCGGCGACTGCGGTGGCCATCGTGTCTCCGGGGCGAAGCGGGTGGGGTTGCGGACCGGGTGCCGGTGGTCGGCTACTCGTTGGTGACCGAGATCACCTCTTCCAATGTCGTCACGCCTGCGCGAACCTTGACCAGCCCGGCCTGACGAAGGTCACGCACGCCCTCCTTCTGTGCCTGGGCGGCGATGTCCATCGACGAGCCTTCGGCCAGGATGATGCGCTGGATCGGCTCGGTGATCGGCATGACCTGGTACAGGCCGACCCGCCCCTTGTAACCGTTGTTGCAGGCCGAGCAGCCGACGGCCCGGTACGGGCGCCAGCTGCCGTCGAGCTCGGCTTCGGCGAAGCCGGCCTTGAGCAGCGATTCGCGAGGATAGTCGGCCTGCGCCTTGCAGTTCTCGCACAGCCGGCGTGCCAGCCGCTGCGCCGTGATCAGCAGCACGCTCGCGGCGATGTTGAACGGCGCGACGCCCATGTTCAGCAGCCGCGTCAGCGTCGACGGCGCGTCGTTCGTGTGCAGCGTGCTCATGACCAGGTGGCCGGTCTGCGCGGCCTTGATCGCGATGTCGGCGGTCTCCAGGTCGCGGATCTCGCCGACCATGACGATGTCCGGATCCTGGCGCAGAAAGGACTTCAGCGCCGCGGCGAAGGTGAGCCCGGCCTTGTCGTTGACGTTGACCTGGTTGACGCCGGGCAGGTTGATTTCAGCCGGGTCCTCGACCGTGCAGATGTTCACGCCCGGCTGGTTCAGCAGGTTCAGGCAGGTGTAGAGCGACACGGTCTTGCCGCTGCCGGTCGGGCCGGTGACGAGCACCATGCCGTAGGGACGGCGGATCGCGTGCAGCAGGCGATCGCGTTCGACCTTCTCGTAGCCGAGCGCCTCGATGCCGAGCTTCGCGCTGCTCGGGTCGAGGATCCGGATCACGATCTTCTCGCCGAACAGCGTCGGCAGCGTGCTGATGCGGAAATCGATCGCGCGGTTGCCGAACTTCAGCTTCAGCCGACCGTCCTGCGGCACGCGCTTTTCGGCGATGTCGAGCCGGCTGATGACCTTGATGCGCGACGCGAGCTTGTCCTTGATCGCCACCGGCGGCTGCGTGATCTCGCGCAACTCGCCGTCGATGCGGAAACGGACGCGGTAGTTGTACTCGTAGGGCTCGAAGTGCAGGTCCGACGCACGCATGTTGATCGCGTCGATCAGCATCTTCTGCAGGAAGCGCACGACCGGCGCGTCCTCGACCTCGGCGGCGACCTCGGCCCCCTCCTGCGACGTGTCCTCGTCGGAGACGTCGAAGTCGAACTCGCCGCCGGCGAGCGATTCGACGGTCGCGTTCACGTCCGCCCCCTGCGTCTCGAGCAGACGCATCAGCTTGTCGTACTCGACGATCACCCATTCGGGCGACAGCTGGGTGGCGAACTTGATTCGTTCCGCGGCTTCCTGGTCGGTCGGGTCGGCGGCGCCGATGAAGAGGCGGTTGCCGCGCTTGCCCAGTACTGTCAACTGGTACTGCGCGGCGAGCTTGGAGTCGACGATGCCGCGCGGCAGCTTGGCCACGTCCACGGCGGCCAGGTCCAGCAGCGGGAGCGCGAGTGCGCTCGACAGCGTGTGCGCGAGGTCCGAGGACTGCATCGCGCCGGCGCCGATCACGGCGGAGACGAAGGTGGCGCGCCGCTCCTTCGCGCCTCGGGCCAGTTCCTCGGCGGTCTTCGGGTTCAGCTTGCCGGCGTGGACCAGAACCCGTGCCGCCCCGCTGAGGTTGGACTGCGGAATCTCGACCAACGTATCAACGGCCATCGGCAGCTACAAGGCAGGCGGACAACCGGGCAATGATCGCCGATGCCCCCGGAGGTGTAAACCGACGCCGGTGCTGTCCGTGCAATCGTTCATGCGGCCGATGCGGCGAGAAGCCGGCCATTTCGCCGGCAATCTCGCCGCGCGCCCGCCGGCCGGGAGCGGCAAAGTGCAGCCGCCGCCGCCGAAACCTGGTCGGGGTGAGAGGATTCGAACCTCCGGCCTCTACGTCCCGAACGCGCCCTTGTGCCCCCCTGGACCTGCTCCGGTTGGGGACCTCCGCATGATAAATCAATAACTTGCGTTCCGTTGCGTGCCGCTTCGCGCACCTTCACGCAGCGCCGAGGCGGGGCGGATTGCCACCAGATTGCCACCAGCCCCCGTCGCTGGCTGGTAGGGCAAGGGCCGATAAACCCGCTCCATAGACCTTGGACCTCAACTTCTGAAGTCCAAGATGACCACCATCACCGCCTTCAAGCCGCTGTCCAAGGACGACCTCGCCGACGTGCTGGGAGTCTCCATCCGCACCATAGAGAACTGGGTCAACGAGGGCATCCTGCCCGCGCCGACGAAGCTGGGCAACCGCGTCTACTGGCATCCCAACGCCTTTTATGCGTGGCTGGACCGGCGACTGTCCGCCGAGACCGCCAATTCGGCGCCAGCACAGGACGGTGCCCCAGAACCCTCTCCAAGCTGCGCCAGGCCCAAAAAGCGCAGCGCATCGGCGACCGCGAAGACCGAACTGGAGAAGGTCCGCAGCCGCACGCAAGCGCAACTCGACGCCCTGATGGCGTAGGCGGGGTCGGCTAGGGCTTATGGGACCAGCCCCGCTGACGGGCCTTCTCGGCGAGAGCCTGCGCCTTCGCCTTGACCTTTCCTGCGCTTGGCACCCCAGTGAAGTCGATGACTGCATGTTCGGGAAACGGCGCAGGGTCTGGGCGCCACGGTAGTCCGACCTCTGTGACTTCGCTCTCCGCAACCGACACCGTGCCGATTGCTGTGAGATTCAGCACGGTCGTGTAGTGATTGAAGCTGCCCCCAGCTGCGATTTGCCGCCCGTCGTAGACAGACAGCAAGCCCGCGTCTTTCGGGGTGGGGCTGAAGGCTTGGCTGGTGATGCGGTCCCCCTGGACCCATGACGGGTGCACCTGGCGGTGCAGCGTTTGTTCCTTGGTTGCCATCAGTGAGTCACTTGCGAGTTGCCATGCCGGCGCACTGTCTCGGCGAGTGCCATCCAACCAGCTCGGGTCGTCAGGTCGATGACACCCTCGTCGAGGACTTCTCCATCAGCGGTGCGTGACACCATCAGGTCGGCAACTCGACGGGTGAGGTCAACGTCCGCAGAGGCGGACGCGGCCGAAAAGCTCCACTCCAGCTGGACTCCACCAGCCAGCGTTGGGTAGATATACGGGAGTGGGACGCCCTGTGGCCAGTGGGCGGTCCACGAGCCTGATAACCAAGCCAGGCCAGCTGCCGATGGCTTAAGGCCTTCTCCGTCAAACCATCCGTCGGCCAATCGCGCGAGTTCCTGAAGTCGCGCTGGAACGTCCAAGCCCGCCTTTGCCGGGACGCGCTCGCTGGCACTCATCCGCTGGTCCAGCAACTTCATCAGGTCCGGCGGCTGCTTGACCAGGTGATAGCTCCAGCGCCCGAACCGCCCGTCGTTGTTTACCGCATTGCACCAGCGGTGCGCCGCAGCGGCCTTCACCTCGGCGTCGCCGGTCTGGCCCTTGATTTCAACCACCAGGCGCTCGCCGTTGGCCAGCTCGACGATGAAGTCGGGCAGGTAGCGGCGGCGCACGCCGTCCTTACGGTAGGGCACGACGAAGCCCAGGTGGTCGTTTTTGACCCACCGTAGAACCGCCTCGTGCGCGTCCAGCGCGGTCGCAGCCGACTGCTCCCACGTCTTCGTGTCGGCCACCATCGCGTTCAGATGGCACTTCTGCACGGGCCACGGCTGGCGCCCGGTGAAGAACTCGACATGGCGGGTCGAACGCTCGCCGGCCGGCCCCGGCGTGATGACGGGGCGCTCCTGGTTCTGACCGCTCTCGTCCACCGCCTGCAAGGCGTCGAAGAGGATGCCCACCGCGCGCTGGAAATACGGGTTCAGCGCCACGTCCTGCGCGGCGCGGTTGCCCCTGCAATCCAGCTTGCTCGCTAGGAAGCGCTGCGCGTTTGCCAGCAACTGCGGGAACAGCCGGTGCATGGGGATGGTGTCGCCCTGCTCCTGCTGCCACTGCTGTGCCACCACCTTGGCCAGCGTGAACGCAACCTGCTGCACCCGCACCCGCTTGCGCCAGGCGTCCAGCGTCACCACCGCGGCGGCCCCCGGGCCGTAGGCCGCCAGTGCGCCGTCTTGCGTGGTCAGCCCCTTCATCAGCACCGTGTCGGGCACCTCCATCGGGTCGAGCACCAGCGTCGGCACCTTGGCCCAGTCGACCGCCAGCCGCGTGATGCCGGGGTCGGTGTAGCCCTCCACCACGGGGAAGCTGATTTCAAACTGCGCCTTGCCCGGCACGGCATAAATCTGGTTGGCCGGCGGCGTCGGCGGCTGCTGGGCGCCGCCCTCGACCTTGAACGGGATGAGCTCGAACGGCACGCCGAAGACCTTGGCCGTTTCCTCGCGGAAGAAGCCGGTGGCTTCGTCCACCGCGTAGGACGTGCGCCGCAGCGCCCGGCCGACCACCTGTTCGCACAGCAGCTGCGACCCGAAGGGCCGCAGGCCGACCACATGCGTCACCGTCGTGGCGTCCCACCCCTCGGACAGCATCGCCACGCTGATGATGCAGCGCACGTCGCGGCCGGGCGGCACGCTGGCATCGAGAGTCACCAGGCCGTTGTCGTCGTCTTCGAGCGCCTTGTGGTTGTGCTTGTCCACCAGCGCCGCGTATTCCTCGGGCACCTTGCCGCCGGGCCAGGCCGTCTTGCCGATGGTCTCCAGCACGAAGCGCAGGCGCCGGGCCTCGTCGTTCTTGCCGCCGCCCTCGGCGATGTCCTCCGCCACCTTGCTGTCGACCCGCACCGTCCATTCCCGGCCGGGCGCGTTGCGGAACTGCTCGGGCGCGGCGCCGTAGTCGCTCTTGCCGTTGGCCAGCCAGTCGAACAGTTCCTTGGCCAGCGCCGTGTCGCGGCACACGATGATGAAGACCGGCGGCACGTTGCTCTTGCGGTGGCCGGCCTGGAACTGCGCCTGCCACTCGGCGGCGGTCTTGCGCCACTCGTCGGCGAGCTGGGCGATGGGCTGAGTCGCGTAGCGCATCAGCACCTCGGGGGTGAGCTTGCCGCTGACGCCGTCCTTCTCGGCAATCTGTTGCACCCACCGCCAGACGTTGAAGTAGGCCGGCGTCTCGGTGCCGCCGATGTCCTGCGTCGGCAGTTTCGGAATCTTCACCAGCCCCGCTTCGATGGCTTCCAGCAGGCTGAAGTCGGACACCACCCAGGGGAAGGGCTTGCCCACCTCGTTGCCGCTGCCCTGGATGAAGAACGGCGTGGCCGACAGGTCCACGCACAGGCGGATGCCGTTGCTGCGTCCGCCCAGCGCCTTGTTGATGCGGTCCAGACCCTCGACCCAGACCGTGGCTTCGCGGGCATCGACCTCGGCCGTCTCCTCGTCCACCGCATACACGTCTTCAGCATCCAGCTTGCCGCGCCGGTAGGCGTGGTGTGCCTCGTCGTTCATCACGAGGATGGCCGAGCTGCGTCCCTTGCGATTGCCCAGCACGCGGCGCAGGAACGCGGTGTCGCTCTCGTAGTAGCGCACCTCCTTGACCTCGAAGCCCGTCAGGTTGCCCTTGGCGTCGCGCAGTTCGCGCAGGATGTCGAAGGCCCCGGTCAGCGCCTGCTGCCGGATGTCGGCCTCGGTCAGTTCGTCGCGCCCGCCGAGCTTGACGGTGCGGACCTTTTCCACCGGCACGCCACGCTTGACCACCTTGGCCGTCGTGCCGTTCACGTCGGACAGCTCGCGCCGCTCGAGGTTGTGCCAGTTGGTGATGAACACCTCCCCGCGCCGCAGGTCGGGCATGCGGTGCAGCGGCACCAGTTGCCGGGTGCGATACAGGCTCAGTTCGTCGAGGTTGGGGTCCAGCTCGCGCAGTCGGTCGCGGATGGTGACGTTGGGGCAGACGATGAGCACCGTGTCGGAGTAGGCCGCCGCCTGCGGTTGCGCCACCTTGTTCAGGATGGACCAGGCCGCCAGCATGCCCATCACCGTCGTCTTGCCGCTGCCGGTGGCCATCTTCAGCGCGTAGCGCACGAAGGCCTTGTAGCCCTCGGCCTTGGCGTCGTCGCCCGGCTCGTCGCTGGGCACGTTGACCCCCTGTTTCAGGTCGTCGGGGCCCTCGACCAGAAACAGCACGGTCTCGACCGCTTCGAGCTGGGCGAAGAACAGCCGCTGTGCCCGGTCGGGCGAGCGCCACAGTTCCAGCAGCTCCCGTGTGACCTTGGTCGCTCCAGCGTAGTCGCGCGCCCGCCAGTCCTTCAGCCGCTGGCGAATCAGGTTCGCCAGGTCCAGCAGGTATTCCTCGCCCTTCGAGGCGTCGTCCAGCAGCGACTGCTGGCCTTTGACCTTGCGCCCGCGCGCTGCGCGCTCGGGCACGCGGAAGAAGTAGGAGGCCAGGCGCCGGCCCGGCCGCTTCTCTGGCAGCTTCGCCGCCTCGATATGCCAGTGGTGCGCCGGCTCGTCGTAGGGCGAGTTGATGATGGGCGCTTCGACGGCGTTGATTTGGCTCATCGCGGCTTCCTCACCTTCAACACGGCGCAAGGCTCGGACATCAGGCTCATGTCTTTGCTGAGCCCGGTCTCCAGCAGATGCATGCCGATGAGCGACAGCGCACGCTCGTCGCCCAGGTCGCTCGGGAACTCGTCGTCGGTCGCCGCGACCTGACGGAACGCGAGTGCACCGCACAGGGCATCCTCGACGTGGTGCGAGGCGCCGGCCACTGCCTCAATCGGTATCGAGACGCCCGCTCGGCTGGTGATGAAGGCCTCCCAGAAGAACAGGCAGCATCGCCCACTGCTGAACTCCCGCCAGCGCGTGGTCCCCACGGCGCTGGGCTTTGCGGCGGCCAGCCTCGTGAGAACCCAGTTCACCTGGGCGAGGCCGGTGGCCAGCACCGATGCCCCTGGGCCGCCACACCAGTTCAAGCCCTCTTCGCCCAGACGGCCATCGGTCATGGCCAGCAGGTCGTCGCGCTTGGGCACATAGAGCGGGCATTCGAAGCCGACAGCCATCGGCCGCTCGGCCTGCATGTGCACGCCGACCACGTCGATGAACTCGTCCAGGTCGTGGCCCGTGCGCTGCGAGTCCGCATGCAGCACCGCCCAGCCGACATTGCCCTTCTTCGGCGAGCCGATGTCGACGCAGGCGATGACGGCCGGCGCGAAGCCCATGCCAGTCATGCCTTCGCCTCCAGCACCCGCATCAGCTCATTGCCACGCTCGTCGATGACCTTCACTGCCACCCGCTGCTTCGGACCAAGGGCGAAGGGCTCGCTGACCGTGCCGGCCAGGTGCGCCCATACGGAGGGGTCGAATTCGGCCTTCAGCGACTTCTGCAGGTTGTCCCAGGCGGCGGTCTTCGGGAAGAAGACCTGGGTGGCGTAGAAGCACAGACCGTCGTAGTCCGTGTCCAGCATCCACGCCGGCATGTTCGAGCCTTCGATGGCCTCTTGCTCCATCGTCGCGGGGTTGAAGATGTCCAGCCCCAGCAGCTCGACCTCGAAGAGCGAGGCGCCGTCCTCGTTCTTCTTACCGGTCTTGCGCAGCACGGCATCGGGCAGGCCGGTCACGGAGAAGATTTCGCTGGCGCGGCTGGTCTTCAGCAGGTCCGACATCGCCACGTCAGGCGTGACGGTGACGTAGGTGCAGGGCACGCGCAGCTTGGCCCGGTCCTCCAGCAGCTCACGCGCCTTGGCCTGGATGGCGAAGCCGAAGAAGTAGAGGTGCGGGACCTTCAGGAAGTAGGCTTCCCGCGCCGCTTCGAACACCACGTCGGACGAGATGGCGCCGTCCTCGGGGCCGAACACCACCGCGAAGCGCTTGCCCTCGGCATCGGTGCCTTCGGCGTGCAGCACGTCGCTGTCGCTCATGCGGCGGATGTCGGCCAGCACCAGCTCCCGGTTGCCGGGCAGGCGCAGCGTCTTGGACTGGCGCAGCACCTGGGTCATGCGCTCGATGTGGGTCGCCGGGTCGCCGTAGCGCGCCGCCGGCTCGGCCACGGCCAGCGGCAGGCCACCGTTCACGGCATCGGCCGCGCCGATGGCGGCGTCCAGCGACTGCGGTGCGGCCGGCGGCGCCACGGCCGCCACCTCCTCGTCCACCGGTTGGGCAGGTGCAATGGTGGCCTCGACCACAAACGGGCCGGCCACGCGCACGACACCAGTGTTCACCTCGGGCCGGTCCACCAGCACTTCCGTGGCCGGCTGCTCGTCGTTGGCAATGGACTTCAGCGTGATGTGCGGCACCAGGCCGCCGACCTCTTCACCCTTTCGGTTCTGACGTCGCTTGTAGTCGAAGCCGCCGGCCGGGCCGGCTTGAGGGTTCTTCAGCTCGTAATAGGGGAAGGTCGCCGTCAGCAGACGCTGCCGCGCAAGTGCAAGCGGCACGCGCGAGGTGTCACAGGTAATCCAGCGTCGCCCCCACTGTTCGGCGACATAGGCAGTTGTTCCGGACCCACAGGTGGGGTCCAAGACCAAGTCGCCGGGGTCGCTGCACATCAGCATGCATCGTTGAATGACCGTCGGGTTCGTCTGCACGACGTATAGGGGGTTCGCAGCCCCGCCGAGACGGTCCCAGAGATTGCTCATCGAGCGATATGGGAAGTCGGAGAAGTATTTGACGAACCGGATTTCGTTTTCGGTAGAGACCGTTCGACCCGCAGCTATTACCTTTAGGAGGGATTCCTTCGGAATTCCCCACCAGCGGCGGCCGGACGTATATTTCTTTCCCTCGTGCTCCACCTCATATTTGACGCCGGGTCCAGGCTTTGAGAACGTCACTGAGCCGAACAGCTTTGCACCTGGAGGTAGCTGGACCTCGCCGCTGCGCTCCTCCTTTGAGACTCTTCGCCTTGAGCCATCAGGTAGCTCCAACAAATCGAAGCCGTCTGCAATCGGGTTGTCGCGAACCTCGAACAGTGGGCGGTATTTCAGGGTTGAGACATTCTTTGCAAACCAAATTAGATAGTCGAGTCTCGCAGAAACCCGTGATGTGGATTCAAGTCCGCCACCTGCTTTCGCAAAGGAAATCATTGACACGAAGTTCGAGGCGCCGAAGACCTCGTCCATCAGCTCCCGGACATGGTGGAGGTTTTCATCTGATATCTGAACGAAGACGCTGCCGGTCTCGTGCAATAACTCCTTAACGAGAAGGAGTCGGTCTCGTATGTATGACAGATACGAGTGCAACCCCAATTCCCACGTGTCGCGATACGCCTTAACCATCTCTGGCTCACGGGTCATATCGGCATCGCTACCGTGCTTCGCGTCACGTCTGCGGATGAAAGGCTGAAAGTTCGACCCGAACTTGACTCCGTATGGTGGGTCGAAAAAGACCATCTGCACCTGGCCGCCCAAACCTTCGAACTCCAGCAGCGAGTTCATGATTTGCAGGCTGTCGCCCAGAATCATCCGGTTCTGCCACGGCCCCTTGTGCTCGTAGGCGTCGAGCTTGTCGGTAAGGTCCAGGCCGCCGTCGCCGAACAAGTCCAGCGTCGTGCCCTTGGCCTTGCGGCTCTTGATGCCGTCGAGGATGGCCTTGGTCGAGTGCCGCTCGTGCACGAACAGCGGCACCGTGGGCACTTCAATCTGGTGGCGCTCGGCCTTGCCCGCCCAGTTCAGGAAGGGCTGTGACAGGCTCTTGAGCAGGTCAGCCGCCGCCTTCAGCGACTGCACCTGCACGCCACCGCCGGCCCACACCTGCGGCGCGGCGAACACCACCGCCTCGCCCTCGGTGGCGCAGCGTTGCACCAGGCCAATCAGCCACTCGGCCAGGTCGCGGTCGCGGTTCTCGTCCCAGCTCAGCGCCGGGTCCAGGCTGCTGTCGTAGCGGTAGGTCCTGGGCGGCTTCTTGGTCGTGAACTGGTCCTGCACGCCCACGTCGGGCCGCTGGGTGGCCTCTTGGCTGTGCTGGTAGTCGGTGGTCTGGTTGTCCGACGCGGCCGTTCTCTTCTTGGTTGCCAAGGCCTGCTCCCGAGGTTGGTCGATTGACTTTCGCGGAAGGATAACTTCGCAACGGCGTTGTCCTCTGCGGGCGGAGGGCCTGCCATATGCCGGTGCACGGTGGTCCAGCGGACAGGACGCACCGGATAAATCCCGGTGCCTATACGGCTTTCCCATCAACCCATTTGGAGAAGCCGAATGAAACCACCTTTCCTGCCCAGGCAGGCTTTGAGAACAACTCACACCCCTGCAATCTTCGATTGCGGGCGCCGAGCCCCGGTAACCCGCGTCAACACTGGCTCAGCGTGGTCCACGGCGCCGATTGAACCGGTCCACGTCCGTAGTCCTCTGGCCTGCCAGGCCAGCGCTCGCGCGGCGTCGGGCAAGGGGAGCCAGCGATGAGCGGGCGCAGCAGGTTCATCAAAATCCGCGTGAGCGACGGCGAATACAAGACGCTGCGCCAGCGGGCCGATGCCCAGGGCGTCACGATGTCGGAGCATGTGCGCGCCACGGTCACGGCGGTGCACGAGTCGCTGGACGTGGCCGCCGAGCTGGCCGCCCTGCGCCAGCAGGTGCAGCGAGCGCCCGGCGCACCGGTAACGCCGACCACGGGCGCGAGCACCGAGCAGCGCGAGATGCTGCTGTTGTTGCGAGAGCTGGCGGCCGCGCGGGACGCACAGATTCTGGCCCGCGTCCGCGCGCAGCTTGCGGCGCTGGGCGGCAACGCCGACCGTCGTGGAGGTGCGGCATGAGAACGCATGACGCTTTCCTTCGCCACCTGCTCGGTGCGGTGGACCGCGCCGTGGTCTGGGCCGTGCTCGCGCTCGTGCTGTCGGCGCTGACCTGGGCCGCCGCCTGGGAGCGTGGCCTGGGCCTGCCGGCACTGGACGGCTGGCGACTGCTTGGCCAGGCCCTGCTCGGGCGGGAGACGGACCGCACGACGCTGACGCTGCTCGTGCTGTGCGCCCTGGTCGGAGTCATGGGCGCCACGCTGGTGGGCGGGTGGCTGTTCCGTCGCTGGAAGCGCCGGGCCGAACTCGACGTGATGCGCCTGCGCGGCGCACGCTGGGAGGGCGACCGATGATGCACGCGGCGTGGGAGCGCTTCTGCTCGTGGCGAGCACAAGCGCGCAACCCCGAGCCCATGTCCGGTGGACATCGGCTCTTGACGCTCGGCGGCCAGCCCTGGCCCGCCGAGCTGGAGACCCTGCACCTGCTGGTGGCCGGCACCACAGGCGCCGGCAAATCGACCCTCATCGACGAACTGCTCGATGGCATCCGAGCGCGCGGTGACCGCGCCATCGTCTGCGACCCGAACGGCGGCTACGTCCGCCACTTCGCGCAGGACGGTGACAGGCTGCTGAACCCGTTCGATGCCCGCAGCGAGGACTGGTGCGTGTTCAACGAGCTGCGTGCGGACTTCGATGCCGACCGCCTGGCCGCCAGCATCGTGCCGGCCGGGCACGGCGAGTCGGCACCGTGGCATCACTATGCGCAGGTCCTGCTCGCCGAAGTCCTGCGGGCGCTGGTGCGCAGCGGCGAGACGACGACCGAGCGCCTGCTGCACTGGTGCACCAGTGCACCGGCCCGCGAGCTGGGTGCGCTGCTGGCGGGCACGCCGGCGGCGGGGCTCTTCGACGAAGGGGCCGACAAGGCACTGGCCAGCACGCGCTTCGTCCTGACCGCGCACTTGTCGCCGCACCGGTTCGTCAAGCCTGGCAGCTTCAGCCTGCGCCAGTGGCTGGAGCGCGAGGACGGATGCCTGTTCATGACCTGGCGGGCCGACATGCAGGCCGCGCTCGCGCCGCTGCTTGCGACCTGGGCCGACATCGTGACGAATGCAGTGCTCACGCTGCCGCCCGACCCCACGCGCCGGGTCTGGCTGGTGCTCGACGAGCTGGCCGCGCTCGGCAAGCTGAACGGCCTGGAGGCTGGGCTGACGCTGGGGCGCAAGCATGGCCTGGCAGTGGTCGCTGGGTTGCAGAGCACGGCCCAGCTCGACAGGCTCTACGGGAAGGAGTCGGCGACGGTGTTGCGGGCTTGCTTCCGCAATCTTGCGGTGCTGGCCATCGCCAAGAGCGACCCGGCCACCGCCGACGAGCTGTCACGCGCCCTCGGTGAACGGGAGGTGTTGCGGCACGAGCAAAGCCGAAGCAACGGCGCCAGCGGGCCCGGCGAGTCCCAGAGCCTCCGGCACGCCCAGGAGCGGCTTGTGATGGCCAGCGAAATCGCCGGCCTGCCGAACCTGGCCGGCTATCTGGCGCTGGCCGGTGACGAGCCGGTACGCCGGCTTCGTCTGACGCCGCACGCCCGCGAGGACGTGACCGATGCCTTTGTCGCGGAGGACGCATGCTGACGCTCGCCAAGCTCACTTCCCCTGAGGCGGCCGCCAGCTACTACGAGGGCAGCGACGACTATTACAGCGAGGACGGACGAGCGCCCTCGGCCTGGTGGGGCGCGGGCGCGGAGGCCCTGGGCCTGCGCGGGGAGGTGGATAGCGCCGACTTCCGTGCACTGCTGGCGGGTCGGCTACAGGATGGCACCGAGATGCATCGGGGCGGCGAAGGCCGCACCGCCGGCCTGGACCTGACGTTCAGCGCCCCCAAGTCGCTGAGCATTCAGGCTCTCATCGGCGGCTCGACGGAGCTGCTCGACGCGCACCAGCAGGCCGTGACCCAGGCAATGCGGTATGTGGAATCGGAACTGGCCGCCTACCGCAGCACCCAAGACGGCGAGACGGTCTCCGTGCGCAGCCACAACCTGGTCGTTGCACGCTACGACCACGACATGAGCCGCGAGCAGGACCCACAGGTGCACACGCATTGCGTGGTGATGAACCTGACACAACGGCCGGACGGGCGATGGCGGGCACTCGACGCACATGGCTTCTACGAGCAGCAGAAGTTCGTCGGCGTGCTCTACCGGGTCGAGCTGGCCAAGCAAGTGCAGGCGCTGGGCTACCGCATCCGCCGCACTCACCAGGACGGCAGGTTCGAGCTGGCACACATCACGCGCGAGCAGGTCGAGGCGTTCAGCACACGCAGCCGCGCCATCGACGCGGCGCTGGCTGCGAGGGGCGAGAGCCGCGCAACCGCCTCGGCCGAAATGCGCCAAGTCGCCGGCCTAAGCACTCGGCGCGCCAAGGACACCAGCGTGCCGCGCGACGAGCTGCGCGAGGCGTGGGTCGCCAAGGCTGCGGGCCTCGGCGTGAACTGGAAGCCTGAATTGCAGGTCGCCGTGTCGCGCGATGATGCGGCGGTCGAAGCGCGCACCCGCGAGGCGGTGGACTTCGCTGTGGCACACCTGACCGAGCGCAGCGCCATCGTCAGCCGCTTGGCCCTCGTGCGGGAGGCACTGGCGCACGGCACCGGCACCGTGGGACTGGACGACGTGCAAGCCGACATCGACCGCCGTCTGGCCGGCGGTGAGCTGCTGGCGTCGGCTGACGGAGGTCAACTCACGACACCCGGCGCGCAGGCGATGGAGCGGGAGTTGCTGGACGCCGAGCGGCGCGGCCGGGACGCGTTGGCGACGGCCATCTGGCAACCGCAGCAAGGGCGGGTCTTCGACGCGCCACGCGCGGGCTTGGCTGCGGCGCTGTCGCTCGTTGGGCACCTGACGGCCGGCCAGCGTCAGGCTGCCGAGCTGGTGTTGTCGACCCGCAATCGCATCGTGGGCGTGCAAGGCCTCGCAGGCACTGGCAAGACGGCGATGCTGCGCACGGTGTCCGAGAACCTGGGTGGCGGGTTCAAGGCCATCGGCCTGGCGCCCTCGGCGGCGGCGGCGCGTGAGCTATCGGCCGCTGGCTTCGAGGCCATGACCATCGCGGGCTTTCTCGCCAGTGGTCGGCGCCTGGACGACCGGACGGTGGTGGTCGTGGACGAGGCCGGCATGGTCAGCCTGCGCGACATGCACGCGCTCTTGTCGGCGGTGGAGCGAGCCGGTGCCCGTGCGGTCCTCGTCGGCGACACCGGTCAGCTCAAGGCCGTCGAAGCCGGTGCGCCGTTCCGCCAGCTCCAGGAGCAGGGCATGGCGATGGTGCGGATGGCCGACATCCTGCGGCAGCAGAACGAGAAGCTGCGGGCCGCCGTGATGGACGCCGCGGAAGGCAGGGTCGATGACTCGCTGAAGAGGCTGGCAGCGACGGTCGCCGAGGTGCCGCATGCGACCGAGCGCTACGAGCGCATCGCCCGGGACTACGCATCACGCCCGCCCGAGGAACGCTTGCAGACCCTGGCCGTCGCCGGCACGAACCGCGCCCGCCAGGCCATCAACGAGCGTGTGCGCCAGCGGCTCGGGCTGGCGGGCACCGGTGTCGTTGTCAACGTGCTGGAGGGCCGCGACCTGACGCGAGCTCAGGTGCAAAGCTCGTTGAGCTACGCGCCAGGTGACATCGTGGAAGCGCTGCGCCACTACGAGAGCATCGGGCTCCGGCGCGGCGACACGGCCGAGGTGGTCGAAGCCGCGCCAGGCTGCATCACGCTGCGCCGGCAAGACGGGCAAGTGGTTCAGTGGCGCCCGACCGCCATGCCTCACGTGGCGGTGCACCGGGCGGAGCAACGTGAGGTCGCGGTCGGCGACCGTCTCCGGTTCACTGCGAACGACTACGCTCTCGGCGTCGTCAACGGCCAGACCGTCACGGTCGAGTCCATCGACCCCGAGGCCCGCGAGTTGAAGGTCAACCTGGGGTCAGAGCGCACGCTGACGCTGGACATGGACCGGCCGCTGCGGGTGGACCACGCCTACTGCACCACGGTGCACGCGGCGCAAGGCCAGACCTGCGACCGCGTGCTGGTCGATGCAGACGTGAGCGGGGCGATGGCGAACCAGAGCCTCTACTACGTCGCCATCAGCCGGGCGCGGCACGGCGTGACGCTCTACACCGACGACAAGGAACTGCTCCCCCGGGCCATGTCGCGGCTGGACATCAAGCATGCGGCTCTCGACCTGCATCGAGCACCGGCAAGCGCATTGGCGATTTGACGGCGCACAGCAGAAGGCGCCCCGCGGGCGCCTTCTGTCTTTCCTGCGGTCCAGGTCAAGCGACCCGTCGGGGGCGGAATGGGACGACGTTGCTCGGCAGCACGTCCGGCAGGGCGTTGTCGTCCGGCGGCATGTCCGCGACGGGCGCCGCCTGGTCGGTGCTCGATGGCGCGTTCACGATGTCCTTCAACGTCAGCGACGCACCCTGCTTCAGCCGGCGCTGTCCCCGGTGCAGGCTGACTTGCTGCTGGTCGGCGAACGCCTCGTCGAGGCGCTTGGCCAGGCTGGGCGTGCACAGGTGGGTGTAGCGAAGCAGCATCCGGGTGTCGCGGTGGCCGGAGAACGCTTGGAGGTCCACGAGCGAGAAGCCGCCAGGGAGCTTGGCGCCGGCATCGGCCACGCGCGAGATAGATTCGTGCCGCAGGTCGTGGATATGCAGGTCGTCGGCGCCGACCAGGCCGGCAGCCGCGCAGATACGTGCCCACGCCTTGCGCAGCGCGTCCAGACTGAACGGGAACACGAGCGTGCCCGTGCGCGGCAGGCGCTTCAGCAGCTCCATCAGGTCTTTGCGGAGCGGCAGCTTGCGGGGGCGGCCGTTCTTGGACTCGGGAATGAAGGCGGTCTGGTTGTCGAAGTCGATGCGGTCCCAGGTCATCGACAGGGCCTCGCTGCGGCGTGCGCCGGTCATGAGCTGAAAGTTCACGAAGGTCTCGAACAGCGGGACATGCACGTAGGTGGCTTCCGCCTCGGCGGCATGAGCGGCCCGCGCAGCATTGATGATGGCCTTGCGGCGGTAGGTCGTCGCCGCGGCCTGCGAGGCTGCGCGCTCGGCGCCCATCAGTTCTTCCAGTCGTGCGGCGATGGACTGCTTCGCGTCCTCGGCGTGCGCAGCGTCGAGCAGGCGCTGCTCCTCATCGCCCTTCAGTCGGCGGTCCCGCTCGTTGAAGTAGGACGGCCGCTTGACGCCGGCCATCGGGCTGTGCGCGACAGGGATGCGCCAGGTGTCGATGGCCATGCGGCACACGGCCGAGAAGATGTCCACTTCGCGGTCAACGGTCGAAGCCGCGACGGACTGGCAGCGGTCGTCGATGTAGTCGTTGAAGTCGGTCGGCTCCAGCTCGGCGAAGCTCTTGAGGATGAAGCGCGAGGTGACCGACGCCTCGCGCATCTTCTTGCCGGTCGGCTTGCGAAACTTCTTGCCGGCCAGGCTGGGGTGCGGGTTCTTGTGTGCTGCGAGGGCGGCGGCTACGTCGACGCGGGGCAGCCCGGCGTCTTCCAGGATGGCGTTGATGATGTAGCCCTCGACCTCGAAGCCCTTGTGACGCGGCGACTCCTCGCGCAGGTAGCGGGCGAGCAGGTCGCCGAACGAGAAGCGCCGAGCCTTGCCGTAGTCGACGAACAGGCCCTGGCGGCGCTCGGATTCGACGCGCTGCTGGATGTCGACAGCCTCTTCCTCGGAGGCGGCGAACAGTGTCTGGTCGGGGTAGCCAACCTGACGCACGCGCACGGCGAACGAGTCGTTCAGGCGCGAGACCTTGGGCTTGAAGCCCTTGGTCTTCAGCTCTTCGACGTAGGCCCGGACCGCCTTGACGGCGCTGTGGGTGAAGGTGAGGGTGAGGTCGTCGCGGTTCTGGACCGTGACCTTGAACCGCGAGCGGTTCTCGATGGAAGCCATGCCGATGCTCCAGTAGTTGAGGAGCACGGTCTAGAGAGGGTGTTTATCGCGGCTGCGCCTGGTGGTAGCGAAGGTCGGCGGATTGCCACCAATTTGCCACCAGCGGCGTTCAACAACGAAAAAGCCCCGCGTCGGCGGGGCTTCCAAGTGCTTGATTTTCCTGAGGAAAACCTGGTCGGGGTGAGAGGATTCGAACCTCCGGCCTCTACGTCCCGAACGTAGCGCTCTACCAGGCTAAGCTACACCCCGAATGATTGCCCTCGCGGGCCGCCGGTCACCGCAACCGGTCAGAACGACCGGTGCACCGACCGAATCGATAATTCTAGCAAAGCCTCGCGGGCGGCCGACGACGGCAGAACGCGCAGGCAGCGCCGGGCCTGTTCGGCTTCGATTTCGGCCATCGCGCGGGTGGCCTCCAACGCACCGGTACGGCGCACGACGCCGACGATGCGAGCCAACCCCTGCACCTCGCCGTGCTCGATCGCATGCCGGATCAGCGCGCGTTCCTCGTCGTTGCCGCGCTCCATCGCGATCAGCAGCGGCAGCGTGGGCTTGCCTTCGCGCAGATCGTCGCCGACGTTCTTGCCCAGCGCGTTCGAATCGCCCTCGTAGTCGAGCAGGTCGTCGACGAGCTGGAACGCCGTGCCGAGCGAACGCCCGTAGTCGGCGCAGCACTCCTCCACCTCGGCCGTGGCGCCGCCGATCACGGCCCCGAGTCGGGCGCTCGCCTCGAACAGCTTGGCGGTCTTGTAGCGGATCACCTGCAGGTAGTCGGCCACGGCGAGATCCGCGTCGTGGATGTTCATCAGCTGCAGAACCTCGCCCTCGGCAATCACGTTCGTCGCGTCGGCGAGCACCTCGAGCACGCGCATGCGGTTGACCCCGACCATCATCTGGAACGCGCGCGAATAGAGGAAATCGCCGACCAGCACGCTGGCGGCATTGCCGAAGAGCGCATTCGCCGTCTGCCGACCGCGGCGCAGCGAGGACTCGTCGACCACGTCGTCGTGCAACAGCGTCGCGGTGTGGATGAACTCGACGATCGCCGCCAGCTCGTAGCGTTCGGGCCCGTCGAAGCCCAGCGCGTCCGACAGCAGCAGCACGAGCCGGGGGCGGATGCGCTTGCCGCCCGCGCTGATGATGTAGTGCGAGATCTGATCGATCAGCGCCACCCGGGACGCGAGCCGGGCGCGGATGACCTCGTCCACCTTCTGCATGGCCGCCGCCACCGGGTCGGAGCGTGGCGGCGGAGCGGCTGCGGTCTGAAGCACGTCACGGACGGGTGCAGGGAATGCCGGGGATTATAGGAATCGTGTCGGCGGCGGCCTCGCGGAGCCGCCCGGCCGCTTGGCGGCACGAGCCTGCCCGCCCAGTGCGGGCCTTGGCACTGCCGCACCGCATGCTAGAATCCGCGGCTTTTGCGCCCCGTCCGAGCCTGCCTCTTGATCGAGCAGGCGGGATCGGTTGCGGTGGGGCATCGCAGAGGACATCGCAGGGGCCGTGCCAGGCACGCGCGCCGGCGGTACCGTGGTGCGGTGGGGCGCTTCGGCCGGCACCTTGCCGCCGACAATCACTCAAGAGGGATCGAGAGGTCTGGCATGTACGCGGTCATCAGCTCCGGCGGCAAACAGTACAAGGTCGCGGCCGGCGACAAGGTCAAGGTGGAATCGCTCGCGGCCGGCGTCGGTCAGGCCGTGGTCATCGACCGGGTGCTCGCGGTCGGCCAGGGTGCGGAGTTGAAGGTCGGCGCGCCGCATATCGATGGCGCCACCGTCAAGGCCACGGTCGTCGGCCACGGCCGGCATGACAAGGTGCGCATCTTCAAGATGCGCCGGCGCAAGCACTACCAGAAGCACGGTGGCCATCGGCAGGGCTACACCGAGCTGCAGATCGACGCGGTCGAGGCCTGAGCAACGAACCTTTTCAGAGGACTCCACCATGGCACAGAAGAAGGGCGGCGGCTCCACGCGCAACGGCCGCGACTCCCAGCCGAAGATGCTCGGCGTCAAGGTCTACGGCGGCCAGCAGGTCAGCGCCGGTTCGATCATCGTGCGCCAGCGCGGAACCAAGTTCCATCCGGGCGCGAACGTCGGCGTCGGCCGCGACCACTCGTTGTTCGCCCTCGTCGACGGCCGCGTCGACTTCGCCACCCGGGGGCCGTTGAACCGCGCCACGGTGTCGGTGCAGCCGGCCTGAGCGCGCTTCCGCCCGGTGCTTCTGAAGCCCCGGCGCGCCGGGGCTTCTGCCTTTCTGGCGGGTCGCCAGCCCATTCCGATCATCATGAAGTTCGTCGACGAAGCCACGATCGAGGTCGCTGCCGGCCACGGCGGTGCCGGCTGCGCGAGCTTCCGGCGCGAGAAGTTCATCCCCTTCGGCGGGCCCGACGGCGGTGACGGCGGCCGCGGCGGCAGCGTGCTCGCGGTCGGCGACCGCAACCTGAACACGCTGGTCGACTACCGCTATGCGCGCAAGCACGTCGCCCGCAACGGCGAGGGCGGCCGCGGTGCCGATCAGTTCGGCGCCGCGGGCCCGGACATCGTGTTGCGCATGCCGGTGGGCACGATCGTCAGCGATCAGGACACTGGCGAGGTGCTGGCCGAACTGCTCGAGCCCGATCGCCCGGTGCTGCTGTGCAAGGGCGGCGACGGCGGCTTCGGCAACCTGCACTACAAGTCGAGCACCAACCGCGCGCCGCGGCAGAAAACCCCAGGCTGGCCGGGCGAGCAGCGGCGGCTGAAGCTCGAGTTGCGCGTGCTCGCCGACGTCGGCCTGCTCGGCATGCCGAATGCCGGCAAGTCGACGCTGATCGCGGCGATCTCGAACGCGCGGCCGAAGATCGCCGACTACCCGTTCACGACGCTGCACCCGAACCTCGGCGTCGTCCGCGTCGGGCCGGAGCAGAGCTTCGTCGTCGCCGACATCCCGGGCCTGATCGAAGGGGCGGCCGAAGGCGCCGGCCTCGGCGACCGCTTCCTGCGCCACCTGCAGCGCACGCGGCTGCTGTGGCACGTGGTCGACATCGCGCCGTTCGACGAAGCCGCCGATCCGGTGCGCGATGCGCGCGCGATCGTCGCCGAGCTGAAGAAGCACGACCCCGCGCTGCACGCCAAGCCGCGCTGGCTGGTGCTGAACAAGGTGGACCTGCTGCCCGAGGCCGAACGAGAGGCCCGGGTCGCCGCTTTCGTCCGCCGGCTGCGCTGGAAGGGGCCGGTCTACGCGCTGTCCGCGCTGGCGCGGCAGGGACTGCAGCCGCTGCTGCACGCGACCTGGCAACACCTGGCGCCGCAACAGACGAGCGCAGCCGCGCCCGATCCGCGCTTCGATGTGCCGGCGCGGGCCGGGGCCGACCATGGCTGAGCCGCTGCGCCAGGCACGCCGTATCGTCGTCAAGGTCGGCTCGACCCTGGTCACCGACGAAGGGCGCGGCATCGACGCCGCCGCGATCGGCAACTGGTGCCGCCAGCTGGCCGCGCTCGCCGCACAGGGGCGCGAGCTCGTGATGGTCTCGAGCGGCGCGATCGCCGAGGGCATGAAGCGGCTCGGCATGCGCGCGCGCCCGAAGGAACTGCACGAGCTGCAGGCCGCGGCCGCCGTCGGCCAGATGGGGCTCGCGCACATGTACGAGTCGCGCCTGCGCGAGCATGGCCTGCACAGCGCGCAGGTGCTGCTCACCCACGCCGACCTGGCCGACCGCGAGCGTTACCTGAACGCGCGCTCGACCCTGCTGACGCTGCTCGCGCTGCGCGTGATCCCGGTGATCAACGAGAACGACACCGTGGTCAACGACGAGATCCGCTTCGGCGACAACGACACGCTCGGCGCACTGGTGGCCAACCTGGTCGATGCCGACGCGCTGGTGATCCTCACCGACCAGCCCGGGCTGTACTCCGCCGATCCGCGCAAGGACCCGCAGGCGAGCCTGATCGCCGAGGCTGCGGCGGGCGACCCGGCGCTCGAGCGCATGGCCGGCGGCGCCGGCTCGGCGCTGGGCCGCGGCGGCATGATCACGAAGGTGCTCGCCGCCAAGCGGGCCGCCGGCAGCGGCGCGAGCACGATCATCGCCTGGGGGCGCGAGCCCGACGTGCTGCTGCGCCTGGCCGCGGGCGAGTCGATCGGCACCGCGCTGCTCGCCGCCACGCCGAAGCTGGCCGCGCGCAAGCAGTGGATGGTCGACCATCTGCAGTTGCGCGGCGCGGTGGTGATCGACGCCGGCGCGGCCGCGAAGCTGCGCGACGAGGGCAAGAGCCTGCTGCCGATCGGCGTGGTCGAAGTCCAGGGCGAGTTCCGCCGCGGCGACGTGATCGCGGTGCGCACGCTCGCCGGTGCCGAACTCGGGCGCGGGCTCGCCAACTACTCGAGCGCGGAGACGCGCCTGATCGCGCGCAAGCCCTCAGCGCAGATCGAGGCGGCGCTCGGCTATGTCAACGAGCCCGAACTGATCCACCGCACGAACCTGGTCGTCGTCTGAACCGCCGGCGCAGCGGCTGCTTCGCGATCAGGCATCGCCGGGCACGGCCGGCGCGGGTGCTTCCGCGGCGACGCCGCCGGGCGCCGGTGCCGGCACGGCGATCGGCAGCGGGCGGGCGGGCCCGGCACGGTCGAACCGCTGCGTGCGCATCCCGCTGCGCAGATAGCGGTTGTGCGGCTGCACCCGCGGCAGGAAGCGCGACAGCTCGGTCAGCGCGCGCTCGTAGACGCCGCGCTTGAACTCGATCACCACGTCCAGCGGCACCCAGTACTCGTTCCAGCGCCAGGCGTCGAACTCCGGGTGGTCGGTCGCGCGCAGGTTCATGTCGCTGTCGCGGCCGATCAGCCTGAGCAGGAACCAGATCTGCTTCTGGCCGCGGTAGTGCCCGCGCGCCTCCTTGCGGATGAAGTGCTCGGGCACCTCGTAGCGCAGCCAGTCGCGGGTGCGCGCGATGATCTGCACGTGCTCGGGCTTCAGCCCGACCTCCTCGTGCAGCTCGCGGAACATCGCCTGCTCCGGCGTTTCGCCGTGCTTGATGCCGCCTTGCGGAAACTGCCACGAATGGGTCCGCAGCCGCTTGCCCCAGAAAACTTGATTGCGCGAGTTGAGAAGTATGACGCCGACGTTCGGCCTGAACCCATCCCGGTCGAGCATAATCGACCCCCGATTCCTTGATTGAAATCATTATTGCATCGGCACCCAGGCGCGTGCCATGCATGCGATCCCCAGCCCATTCGCCGCTGGCCCCGCCGCGCCGGCGGGGCACCGTCAGCCGCCCATGAAGGCCAGCCAGTTCTTCGTCTCCACGCTGAAGGAAGCCCCGGCCGACGCCGAGGTCGTGAGCCATCGCCTGATGCTGCGTGCCGGCCTGATCAAGCGCCTCGGCGCCGGCATCTACAGCTACATGCCGATGGGCCTGCGGGTGATCCGCAGGGTCGAGGCGATCATCCGCGAGGAGATGGACCGCGCCGGCGCAGTGGAACTGCTGATGCCGGTGGTGCAGCCGGCCGAGCTGTGGGTCGAGTCGGGCCGCTTCCAGGCCTACGGTCCGGAGCTGCTGCGGGTGAAGGACCGGCACCAGCGCGACTTCGTGATCCAGCCGACGAGCGAAGAGGTCATCACCGACATCGCGCGCCAGGAACTGCGCAGCTACAAGCAGCTGCCGAAGAACTTCTATCACATCCAGACCAAGTTCCGCGACGAGCGCCGGCCGCGCTTCGGCGTGATGCGCGGCCGCGAGTTCACGATGAAGGACGCCTACTCCTTCGACCGCGACAAGGACGGCGCGCTGCAAAGCTACCGCCGCATGTACGACGCGTACTGCCGCATCTTCGACCGCTTCGGCCTGACGTACCGCGCGGTCGCGGCCGACACCGGCGCGATCGGCGGCGATGCGTCGCACGAGTTCCAGGTCATCGCCGACACCGGCGAGGACGCGCTGGTCTATTCCACCGGCAGCGACTACGCCGCCAACATCGAGTTGGCCGAGGCGCTGCCGCTGGTCGCGCACCGCCACGCGCCGCGGCACGAACTGGCCAAGACGCCGACGCCGGAGCGCAGCACCTGCGCGCAGGTGGCCGAGCTGCTCGGCCTGCCGCTGGCGCGGACCGTGAAGTCGCTGGTGCTGGCCACCGACCGGCGCGACGACGCCGGCGACATCGTCGAGACCACCGTCTGGCTGCTGCTGGTGCGCGGCGACCACGAGTTGAACGAGGTCAAGGCCGGCAAGGTCGAAGGCCTGAAGGGCGGCTTCCGCTTCGCCACCGTGACCGAGATCGAGGCCCACTTCGGCTGCCAGCCCGGCTACCTGGGTCCGATCGGCACGGCGCGGCCGGTCAAGGTCGTGGCCGACCGCACGGTCGCGAACATGAGCGACTTCGTCTGCGGCGCGAACGAGGCCGACTTCCACTACACCGGCGTGAACTGGGGTCGCGACCTGCCGGAGCCCGATCTCGTCGCCGACATCCGCAACGTCGTTGCCGGCGATCCGTCGCCGGACGGCCAAGGCGTGCTCGCGATCCAGCGCGGCATCGAGGTCGGCCATGTGTTCTACCTCGGCACCAAGTACAGCCAGGCGATGGGCGCCAGCTTCCTCGACGAGAACGGCAAGCCGCAGCTGTTCGAGATGGGGTGCTACGGCATCGGCGTCACGCGCATCCTCGGCGCGGCGATCGAGCAGGGGCACGACGCGCGCGGCATCGTCTGGCCGGACGCGATCGCGCCGTTCACGGTCGTGATCTGCCCGATCGGCTACGACCGCGTGCCGGCGGTGCGCGAGGCGGCCGACCGGCTGCACGACGAGCTGGCCGCGCTGGGCGTCGACGTCCTGCTCGACGACCGCGGCGAGCGCCCGGGTGCGATGTTCGCCGACTGGGAGCTGATCGGCATCCCGCAGCGCATCGTGCTGTCCGAGCGCGGGCTGAAGGACGGCCGGGCCGAGGTGCAAGGGCGGCGCGAGCCGGAAGCGAGCGCGCTGCCGCTGGCCGACCTGGCGCCCGCCGTGCGCAGCCGCCTGCAGGCGTGAGCCGCGGCGCGCCGGCCTCCTCCACCGTCGCCGGCGCGGCCGGCGCCCGCTGCCTGGCGGCGGGCATCGTGGTCGCGTTATCGATCGGCTGTGTGTCGCCGGTGTACGCCGGCGCGCAGCTCGAGGAGCCGCTGGCCGACCAGGTGCGCACGGCCCTGGCCGCCGCGGTCGCCGACCGCGCGCCGCCGCGGCCCAGCTTCGAGTCGATCGACGAGCGTCTGGCCTACCTGCGCTGGCTCGGCGCGATGAGCGAGCGGCTCAAGCGCCGCAAGTCCGAGCACGCGGTGCGGGTCGAGTTCCTCGAGACCGTCTGGTACGAGGCGAAGCGCGCCGGGCTCGAGCCGGCGCTGGTGCTCGGCCTGATCCAGGTCGAGAGCGGCTTCCGCAAGTACGCGATCAGCCGCGCCGGTGCGCGGGGCTACATGCAGGTGATGCCGTTCTGGGCGCGCACGATCGGCAACGGCGATGCCGGCGCGCTGTTCCACCTGCAGACCAACCTGCGATTCGGCTGCGTGATCCTGCGCCACTACCTCGAACGCGAGCGCGGCGACCTCTTTCTCGCCCTCGGCCGCTACAACGGCAGCCGCGGGCGCGGCGAGTACCCGAACGCGGTGCTCGCGAACCGGCGCCAGTGGCTGCACGAGGAGCCGCCGGCGGCGCTGTCGTCACCGACGCCGCGGGCGGCGGCCGGGGGCTGAAGTCCCGGTACGCGTGCCGCTCAGCGCGCGGCCAGCACCTGCTGCAGTTCGCCCGACTGGTACATCTCCATCATGATGTCCGAGCCGCCGACGAACTCGCCACCGACGTAGAGCTGCGGGATCGTCGGCCAGTTCGCGTAGTCTTTGATGCCCTGGCGGATCCCCTCGTCCTCGAGCACGTTGACGGTGACCAGGTCGTCGACCCCGCAGGCCTTCAGCACCTGGATCGCGCGGCCGGAGAAGCCGCACATCGGGAAGTCGGAGGTGCCCTTCATGAAGAGCACGACACGGTGGCCCTTGACCAGCGTGTCGATCTGCTGCTGAACGTCGCTCATGGCGGAGGCGCCGCTGCGGCGGCGCTGAAGATGAAGAATGCGGGTTTATAAGGCAAAGCGGCCGCCGGCCGAGCCGCCGCGGCCGGACGGCCGCATGCCCGCCGTGGGCTCCCGCCGCGGCAGCGGCGGGCCGCGGCGTCAGAACGAGTAGCTGACGCCCAGTTGCAGCATCGGCGACAGCCGCAGCTCGCGGATCAGGTCGTCGACGCCCTGGCTGCCCGAAACGACGCGGCCCAGGCCGAGCGCGCTGCCCGGGCTCTGCACGACCAGGCCGACATCGGCCCAGAAGCCCCAGCCGGTCTGCACCAGCTGGCCGCTGTAGCCGAGACCGAGGTAGGGCATCTGCGTGCCGCAGTGCGGGCAGCGGCCATCGGCTGGCAGATCGTGGTGGCGGATGTGGTACCAGTCGCGCTCGATC
>JAFLDG010000001.1 GCA_017302495.1 Burkholderiales bacterium | reverse complement strand
CATCCGACGATCAGACCGTCGCGGCCAAAGCTGGTCGCGCCATCTGCGACACGCGACCCAGCCGGCTTCGCATAAAAGCCGACTTCGCCTTATTCCTGTCATGCGAAGCTTCGCATGACAGGAAGGCGTGGCTGTTCGCCGGCAGCGAGCTCGCCGGCCAGCGCGCGGCCGTCGTGATGAGCCTGGTGCAGTCGGCCAAGCTCAACGGCCACGATCCGTGGGCCTACCTGAACGACGTCTTGCGCCGGCTGCCCGCCCACCTGAACAGCCGCATCGAGGAGTTGCTGCCCCACCGCTGGCAGCCGGCCGGCTGAGCACCGGGCACCTTCGCTCGGCGGGGCGATCGCGTCAAGGGTGGCGCCGCCGGACGCTTACGCATGGCCGACTGCGAGGTGGGGCCGAGTCGCGGGGACTCCTGGGAGGCCTGGGCCGGCGCATTGGACCACCGGCTCGCCAACAGTCGCATCGGGGTCCATCGGGTCGATGCCGCGTCGATGACGCTGGCGCCGTTCCACGCGGCAGCGCTGCCACCCGATACGCTGGACGTCCGCTCGTTCGCGGCACGCCACGGCTTGTCGGAGGAGGTGGCGGCGTTGCAGATCGAAAGGCTGCGTGCACAGTCGATATACATCAACGACCTTTACCAGGTCAACGTCGAGACCGTTCGCGCGCCCTTCGGAGAGGAGGCCGGCGACATGTTCTGGATGTCCATCAAGCATCGGGATCGCGGACCAGTGCGCGATTGGCGCGAACTGCAGCAGATCAAGAACATGATCGTCGGAGATGAACACGAAGGCTTCGAGGTCTACCCTGCGGAGTCACGCCTCGTGGACACGGCCAATCAGTACCACCTCTGGGTGTCATGGACCCCGCCGTGCTGCTGCCGGTGGGCTATCGACGGCGGGAGATGCTGGACAGTGGCGCGGCAGCGGCGGTCGGTGCATGGCAGCGCGATTTCGGGACGGTTCTGGTCTGAGCCGTCGCTTGGAGATGGCTGTTGGGCTACAGACTCTACAGATGCTGACCAAGCTGAATCTGGCGGCGCACATGAATCTGTTGCATCCATCGTTCAAGCTTCAAAAGATCCAGAACGGCGCTCCCTCAGAGGGTGTAGCCAAAAGCATTGTGCTGCCCTATGCTTCGTCTTGTCGAAGTCAAGCGAGACGACGGATGGCACAGGACAGCACGACTCGAGGTAGGCCGGGCCGCAAGCCGGCGCTGAACGCGCGGCACATCCGGGCGCTGCGGTCCATCACGCGAGAGCAGCCGCGCTCGTCTCTGGACGAGGTGACCCGCGAACTTCATCGACGCGCCGGGATCGAGGTGTGCTCGGCGACGGTTCGCAAGGCGCTGCGGCAGGCGGGCATCAACAGGCTCAAGCCGCAACGCAGGCCTGGCGAGCGGGCGGCGGTACAAGGTGCGGCTGCGCTTCGCGTCGGCTACAAGGACGCTCACCGGCGAGACGATGGCCCCAGCGGCATGAACACCGACCTGACTGATGCCGAGTGGGCGCTGGTGGCCGACCTGTTCGAGCGCCAAGGCGGACGCGGCAAGCCGGCCAAGCATGTGCGCAAGCACATGGTCGATGCCTGCTGCTACGTGGTGCGAACGGGCTGCGCCTGGCGGCTGTTGCCGAAGTCCTTTCCACCGTGGCGCGGGGTGTACAAGGCGTTCAGTCGCTGGGCCGCCGCAGGCACTTTCGAGACCATGCACGACCGACTGCGCCAGCAGTGGCGCGACCGCGTCGGGCGCAATCCCGAACCCACGGCGGCAATCATCGACGCCCAGAGTACGCGCAGCACCGCCCAGGGCGGCATGACCGGCTTCGACGCGGGCAAGAAGGTCAAGGGCCGCAAGCGCCACCTCGTGGTCGATACCCTGGGCCTGCTCCTGGCCGTCACCGTCACCGCCGCCAGCGTGCAAGACCGTGACGCCGCCGCGCCGGTGGTCGCGCAGGCCTGCGCGAAGGTGCCGGGGCTGAAGAAGCTCTACGCCGACGCCGCCTACGGTGGCAAGTGCGCCGAAGCCATCGAGCGCGCGCACGGCATCCACGTCGAGATCGTTCGTCACCCCGGCAACCGCAGCACGGGCACTTGGCAGGACGCACAACAACCCCTTTGGCCGGATGCCGTCGCCAGCGGCTTCGTTGTCCAGGCCAAGCGCTGGGTCGTCGAACGCACGCATGCCTGGAACGAGCGCGCCCGACGCCTCATCGCCCATCACGACCGCTCCTCATGGGCGCCAGTGGCTTGGGTCTGGCTCGTCGAGGCACGTATCCTCGCGACTAGGCCGGCCGGATAAATCATTTTGGCTACACCCTCTCATAGGTGGCATTCTTCCTTGAGGCAACATTTTGGGATTCAAGCGGACCTTGCGCGGCAGTGATGGCTGACATGTTCTGGGGCGCTCCAACGTCGCCATCGAGCCCGGGCCGACCGGGGTTCGTTCGGCAAGACTTGGAGTGGCGTCACGCGCGGACGTTCAGTGCCTGGCCCGTGTTCCGGGGTTCGACCGGATGCACGGTCGCCGGTACCGTCGCGTCGCCCGACTCGGCGCGCAGCGTCAGGCCGATCGCGGTCATGCCGGCGCTCGATTCCGCCAAGGGCACGCCGCCGTGCATGCGTGCAATGGCCGCGACGATCGACAGTCCAAGGCCATGGTTGCGGTCCGCGTCGCTGCGCGACGGGTCGCTGCGATAAAAGCGGTCGAACAGTCTGGGCAGATGTTCTGGCGCGATGGTGTCACCGAGGTTCACGACCCGGACGGCTACTTCGTCGGCCCGGGCCGCCGCGATGTCTACTTGAACGAGGGTTCCGCGCCGCGCATAGCGGGTCGCGTTGGCAATCAGGTTGGACAGCGCCCTCTGCAAAAGTGCGGTATCGAAGGCCCCGGCCGCATCGCCGCGCACTCTCAGTCCGATCCCGGCGTCCGCCAGCGCCGCCTCGTGGTAGTCCGCCACCCGCTGGGCGACGGCGGCCAGGCTCGGCGTCGGCACGCGCCGGGCCGCAGCGCCACGATCCGCCTGCGACAGGAAGAGCATGTCCCGCACGATGCCGGCGACCCGCTGCAACTCCTCGAGATTCGATCCCAGCATCTCGCGCAGCTCATCGGCCCCGCGCGACTTGCGCAGCGCCAGCTCGGTGCTGCTGATGAGTGTCGCCAACGGTGTGCACAGCTCATGGGCCACGTCGGCATTGAAGCCCTCCAAGCGCTCGTACGCCTGTTCGAGCCGCCCGAGCAGCTCGTTGAACTGCGCGATCATCGGCTCGAGTTCTTCCGGTTGAGACGAGCCGTCCAAGCGCCGATGCAGCGTGTCGGCCGCGAGGCGGCGCGTCTGTTCGACCAGTTGGTGCAGCGGGCGCAGACCCAGGCGCACGAGCAGGAAGCCGCCCGCTGAGACAAGCAGCGCTCCGGCAAGCGCAGCGGCCATCAAGGTGAAGCCGATGCGCCGCAACAGCGCCGCGTCGTCGCCGGTATCGAGCATCAAGGTCGCCGTCAGTGGTTCCGATGCGGACAACGGCGAAGGCAGTTCGAAACGCAGCCGGCGGGCTTCGCTTCCGGTCGGCGGCGATGCCGCACTGCGGTAGAACACCGTGCCGTCGGGCTGCTCAATCCGCAGCGAAAGATCCTCATGCCCGATGAGGAAATCGTCGAGCTTGTGCTGCAGCGCCCGCGTATCGCCATCGCGCGCTGCTTCGATCAGCAGGTGCTGCAGTTGGGTTTGCTTCTGTGCCATTGCTTCCGACTGGCGGTTCAGGAACGCAAGCTGCGTGGCGCCGTAGACCACGGCGCAGACGACGACCAGCCCCACCAGGCTCTGCAGTGCCAGCCAGTAGGAAAGACGCCTGCCCAGCGAACCGATGCGGCTGCGGCTCATTCGTCGCGTGCCTCCAGCACATAGCCGATGCCGCGCACGGTGTGGAGCAAGGCACGCTCGAAGGGCGCGTCGAGCTTGCCGCGAAGGCGCCGGATGGCGACGTCGATGACGTTGGTTGCACTGTCGAAGTTCATGTCCCAAACCTGCTCGGCAATCTCGGTGCGCGACAGCACCTCGCCCTGGCGGCGCAGCAGCAGCACCAGCAGGTTGAACTCCTTGGCCGTGAGCTCCAGCCGGCGCCCGGCCCGGGTCGCCTTGCGGCGCAGCAGGTCGACTTCCAGGTCCGCAAGACAGAGCACGGTCGCACTGTCCGCCGGCCGCGGGCGCCCACGGCGAAGCAGCACCTGGATCCTGGCCGCCAGCTCCGAAAAGGCGAAGGGCTTGACCAGGTAGTCGTCGGCGCCGCTTTGCAAGCCCTTGACCTTGTCTTCGACGCGCACACGGGCAGTGAGCATCAGCACGGGGGTCTGTTTGCTCTGCCGCAGCGCGGCCAGCACGCCAAGGCCATCAATGCCCGGGAGCATGGCGTCGAGCACGACCAGGTCGTAGTCGCATTCCATCGCCAGGTGCAGCCCGTCCACACCGTTGTGTGCGACATCGACGACGAAACCCTCTTCGGTCAGGCCCTTGCACAGGTACGCGGCCAGCTTGAACTCGTCTTCGATGACCAGCAGCCTCATGGCTTGGCAACTCGGTGCGACCGCGTGCATGCACATGACGAAGTTGTCATGTGTGTGACCGCTCGGCGTCGGTGTCCGCTTCGTAGAGTGCAGTTCATGCCCTTCGGCATGCCGCCGCAGTTGATCTGCGCGGATCTCAGGACCCAGGAAAGGAATTCATGAACTCCGTCAAGTACGCCGCCCTTGCATTCGCCGCGACCACCGGTTTGGCCTTGCCCACCCTCTCTCACGCCAGCTCCATGTGGCATACGGCGAATGGCGAGGCCGGCTATGCCTACTATCCCGATCATTTCAAGAGCACGAAAACGCGCGACCAGGTCTCCGCCGAGACCATGACGGCACGCAAAGACGGTACGCTCGATCAACTGCAGGCCCAGTACCAACTCAATGCGCCCGTGCCTGTCAAGAACGCCGCAGCGGGCAAGACGCGAACGCAGGTCATCGCCGAACTGAACAGCGAAACCGCCGCCGAGCGTGCAACTCGAATGAACCTGCTTGCTGGCAGTTGATCCGAGTGGGATCGGCCCACGTGCGAAGGTCTCCCCGGCGAGGCCTTCGCGGGCCGCTGTTGTCAGTTGGTGATTCGCCATAGCCCACACAGCCGCGCCGCTGCCCGCGCAACTTCCGAGCGGCCTCATGCCTTCGCCGCTGCTGCGTGTTCGTCGCGCGCCGCTTTCCACACAGACTTCGCCGCGACCGCGTTGATCGCGCGATGGCCAAGCCGACCACCAGATCGGGCGGGGCCGAAGCCCAGTGCAGCGTGACCAGGCCCGTGACGACGATGCCGATGCTGGCGCAGGTATCTATTTCAGCGTGAACCGTGCCGAGGCCGCCGGCTTGCCGTTCAGCGACACCTCGGCCAGTACCTTGGTGCCGGCACCGACCTTGAAGCTGCCCTTGGCCTCCAGCTTGTCGCCCACCAGCGCGAGCGGCGCTTCGGTCTTGTCGTTGCCGTTGAACACCGTCACCTTGCCGCTGCCGCTGGTCAGCTTCATCGGCTTGCCGTGGTCGCTGACGTGGATGACGATCAGCTCGGGCTTGGCGACCAGCTCCAGGTCGCCGGCCTTGGTCTCGACGACGATGCCACCGTGTTTGGGTGCGTGTTCGTCGGCAGCGAATGCCGGCAACGTGATTGCCGAGGCGATCAGCAGGGCAGCAGCAAGGGTCTTCATGGGTCTTCCTTTCAGGGTGGGTGGTGGATGAATCGGCATGTCAATGGATCGGCGTCGCGCTGACCAGGTCGAGGACCGTGATCCAGCCGGCCACCGCCTGGCCGGTGTGCGCGGCCGCGCTGATCGCGGCCTTCAGCGGCTCGACCTCGTCGTCCTCGCACAGCAGTTCCAGCTTGTATTCGTTGACGACCTCGTCGCCGAGGTCCATCGAGTAGTGCTGTTCGTCGCTGTCCAGCGGCAGCAGCGAGCCCTTGACGACGTAGACCGCCAGGTTGTGGCGCCGGCCGCCGCGCTCGCCGCCCCAGGCGGGCGACTGCTTCAGCGCGGCGATGACGTCGGCAATGCGGCTGCGGTGCACGTAGGCCTTGATCTCTTTCATGGTGTCTCCGGCGTGGGTTGGGCAGGAAGGGGAACGGCTTCGGCCTGCTCGGCCGCGGCATCGCGGGCGCGCTGCTTCGCCTCGGCCCGGGTTTCGGACCATTCGTAGATCAACGGCAGCAGCAGCAAGGTCAGCAGCGTCGAGGTGATCAGCCCGCCGATCACCACCGTGGCCAGCGGACGCTGCGTCTCGGCACCAACGCCGGTGGATATCAGCATCGGCACCAGGCCCAGGATCGCCACCGAGGCGGTCATCAACACCGGCCGCAGCCGCAGCGCCGCGCCCTGGCGCACCGCGTCGCGGATCGGCAGGCCATGCTTGCGCTGGTCGTTCAAGAAGCTGACGAGCACGATGCCGTTCAGCATCGCCACCCCGAACACGGCGATGAAGCCGATGGCCGAGGGCACCGACAGGTACTGCCCGGTGATGAACAGCCCGACGATGCCGCCGATGATCGCGAACGGCACGTTGGCGATGATCAGCGTGGCGTGGCGCACCGAGTTGAACGCGGTGTACAGCAGGATGAAGATCAGGCCGATGGTCAGCGGCACGATCACGCTTAAGCGCTCCATCGCCCGCTGCTGGTTCTCGAAGGCGCCGCCCCATTCGACCCAGTAGCCGGTGGGCAGCGTCACCTTGGCGGCGATGGCGGCGTTGGCCTCGCGCACGAAGCTGTCCACGTCGCGGCCCTGCACGTCCATCTGCAGCACCGCGTAGCGCTGCAGCGCTTCGCGGCGCACGAAGGTGTAGCCCTCGTCGAGCTCGATCCTGGCCACGCTGGAGAAGGGCACGATCGCGCCTTCGGCGGTGCGGATCGGGATCGCCGCGATCGCCGACGGGCTGGAGCGGAACTCCTCGGGCAGCCGCACCGCGATGTCGAAGCGGCGCGTGCCGTCGATCAGCGTCGACACCGCTTCGCCGCCGATGCCGGCCTGCACCACCGCCAGGATGTCGTCGGCGTTCAACCCGTAGCGCGCCGCGGCCTGGCGATCGACCTTGATCACCATCTGCGGCTTGCCCTTGTTGGCCTCGGCCGACAGGTCGGCAACGCCCGGCACGCCGGCGACCACGGTCTTCAGCTTGGCCGACAGCTCCTCGAGCTTGTCCAGGTCTTCGCCGTAGACCTTCAAGGCCAGCGTGGCGCGCACACCGGAGATCAGCTCCTCGACGCGCATCTGGATCGGCTGCGTGGCGCCGAACACTGCCGTCTGCACCTCGCCTTCCAGGAACTCCTGCATCTCGCGGCCGAGGGCGGCAAACGATTGCTTCGTCGGCCACTGGTCCTGCGGCTTCATGTCGAGCAGCACTTCCATGTAGTTGACGTCGGCCGTCTCGCCCTTCTCGGCGCGGCCGATGGTCGCCAGCACCGCGTTCACTTGCGGGAACTGCTTGCGCAGCGCGGCGTCCATGACGTTGGCGACGCGGATCGATTCGTCGAGCGAGGTCGAAGGGATGCCGACGACGCGGAACATGATCGCGTCCTCCTGCAGCGTGGGCATGAACTCCTTGCCGAGGAACGGGAACAGCGCCAGCGCGCCGATCAGCAGGGCCAGCGCGGCGCCGACGACGATCTTCTTGCGTTCCAGCGCCCAGTCGAGCAGCGGCAGGTAGAGGCGCTTGGCGCCGCGCACCAGCCAGGTGTCCTTCTCCTCCTTCGGCTTCAGGATCAGCGCGCACAACACCGGCACCAAGGTCAGCGACAGCAGCAGCGAGCCGGCCATCGCGAAGGTGATGGTCAGCGCCATCGGCTTGAACAGCTTGCCCTCCAGCCCGGTCAGTGAGAACAGCGGCAGGAAGACGACGATGATGATGAGGATGGCAAAGGCGATCGGGTTCGCCACCTCGCGCGCTGCTTCCAGCACGACGTGGGTGCGGTTGATCGGCTTGCCCGACGAGCGCGCATGCGACAGCAGCCGGAAGGCGTTTTCCACCATCACCACCGCGCCGTCGACCATCATGCCGATGCCGATGGCCAGCCCGGCCAGCGACATCAGGTTGGCCGACATGCCGACGCGCCACATGCAGATGAAGGCGAACAGCATCGCCAGCGGCAAGGTGACGATGACGACGATGGCCGAGCGGAACTCGCCGAGGAAGAGGAACAGGATTACCGCCACCAGGATCGAGCCTTCGATCAGCGCGTTGGTCGAAGTCTTCAGCGCCTTGTCGACGATCTCGGTGCGGTCGTACACCGCCTTCAGCTCCACCCCCTTGGGCAGCGCCGCCTGCGCGATGGCGAGCTTGTCCTTGACCGCCTTGACGACGGTGGCGGCGTTCTCGTTGATGCGCGACAGCGCGATGCCGAGCACGACTTCCTCGCCGTTGCGCGTGACCGCGCCGAAGCGCACCGCGGGCGCTTCCTTCACCTCGGCGACGTCGCGCACGTAGATCGGCGCGCCGTTGCGCTCGGCCACGACGATGCTGCCGATGTCGGCGGCACTGCTCACCAGGCCCAGGCCGCGCACCAGATACTGCTCGACGCCGACGTTCAGGTACTGGCCGCCGACCTGCTTGTTGTTGGCCGCCAGGCGCTCCATCACTTCCTTGAACGACACGCCGTACTTGACCAGCTTGCGCGGGTCGATCTGCACCTGGTACTGCTTCTCGTGCCCGCCCCAGGTGGTGACGTCGTCGACCCCCGGCGCGGTGCGCAGGATCAGCCGCACGGTCCAGTCCTGCAGCGTGCGCAGGTCCATCGCGCTGAGCTTCTTGTCGGCGTCTTCGATCGTGTACCAGAACACCTGGCCCAGGCCCGAGCTGTTGGGGCCGAGTTCGGGTTCGCCATAGCCTTCCGGCAGCCGGCCCTTCACCTCCTGCAGCTTCTCACCCACCAGCCGGCGCGCGAAGTAGATATCGACGTTGTCCTTGAAGTACACCGCCACGTAGGACAGGCCGAACAGCGACACCGAGCGCACCACCTCCACGTCGGCCAGGCCGGCCATCGCGGCTTCGATCGGCACGGTCAGCAGCCGCTCGATGTCCTCGGCGGCGACGCCGGGCGACTCGGTATAGATGTTCACCTGGGCCGGCGTGACATCGGGGAAGGCATCCACCGGCACCTGCCGGTAGGCCATGACGCCCAGGCCGATGAGCACGGCAAAGGCCACCAAGACCAGCACCTTGTAGCGCAGGCTGGCATCGACGATTGCATTGAGCATGGTCGGTTGTCCTTCTCAATGACCGTGGCCGAGCTGGGATTTCAGCTTGCGGGCCTTGAGGGCGTAGGTGCCCGAGGTGACGACCTGGTCGCCGGCCATCAGGCCGGACTTCAGCACCGTGCGCCCGCCGACGCGTTCGCCGGGTTCGACCTGCACCGCTTCGTACGCGCCCTGCCGGTAGACGAAGACCGTCGGCTTGCCGTCCATCAGCACGATGGCCGGGTCGGGCAGCGAGATCGCCTCGCGCTTGTCGCCGGCCACCTCGATGGTGGCGGTGGCGAACATCTCGGGCTTGAGCCGGCCGTCGGCATTGGCCACCTCGATGCGTGCCGCGACGGTGCGCGTGTCCTTGTCGAGCGAGGCGCCAATGTGGCCCACACGGCCACCGAAGACCTCGTTCGGATAGGCCGGCACCGTCACCTTGGCATTCGCACCGACGCGCACCTTGGCCAGCGCGCTTTCCGGCAGGTCGGCCTGGATCCACACGCGGCTCAGGTCGGCGACGCTGAACAGCGGCTCGCTCGGGCTGGCCAGTTCGCCCAGCGTGGCCTTCTTCTCGATCACGGTGCCGGCAAAGGGTGCGGTCACGGCGAAGGCCGACACGCCGGCGCCGCTGGCGTTGGGCGAGCCGCCGAGCAGGCGCAGCCGGTCGGCCGAGGCACGCAGTGCGGCGGCGGCCTTGTCGCGGTCGGCCTTGGCGCGCAGGAAGTCCTTGCGCGGGATGATCTCCTCGGCGTTCAACGACTCGGCGCGCTTGTAGTCGGCTTCGGCAATGCCCACATCGGCCTGGGCCTCGACCCAGGCGGCATGCGCTTCGCCGACGGCCACGCTGTCCAGCCTGGCCAGCGTCTGGCCGGCACGCACCTGGTCGCCCAGCTTCGCCGGCACTGCAACGATACGGCCTTCGATGCGCGCCGCCACATGGGCCAGCCGGTCGGCGTCGGGGCGGATGGTGGCGGTGACGGTGAGCGTTTCGCCCAGCGCCTGCGGCTTAACTTCCTCAACCTTGATGCCGGCGCGTGCGGCCTCTTCGCTGGTCAGCGTCAGTTCGCTTTCCGCTTCGTTGTGCTCGTCCTTGCCTTCCTTCTTGTCGCCGGCATGTTCGGCGTGTTTGTCGCCCTCGCCGGCATGCCCGTCCTTCGCGCCGCCACCGCAGCCGGCCAGCGCCAAGGCCAGCAGCAGGGCGGCAGCCGACAGGCCCGAGTGCAGGCGGCCGTCCTCGAGTTTCTTCAGGGTTTTCATCGTGCGCTTCCTTGTTGGGGCCATCCAGCCGCGTATTCCAGTTCGATTCGGGTGATCTGCATCTCGGAGCGCAGGTCGATCAGGTCGCGCTCGGCGTCGATTGCCTGGCGGTTGACGAGCAGCTGGTCCAGCAGGCCGATCTGTCCGGCCTCGCGCGACCTGGCGGAGAGCTGCTGGTTGTCGGTGGAGGCCGGCACCAGCACGCGCTGCAGGCGCTGGATGCGCTCGCGCTGGCTGGCCAGCCGGCTCCACAGCTGGCGCACACGCACCTCGGTGTCGCGCAGCGCGGCGGCGCGTTCGACTTCGGCCTGGGTCAAGTCGGTCATGGCCTGGCCGATGGCGGCATCGTTCTGCTTGAACAGCGGCAACGGCACCGACAGCGCCAGGATCGCCAGCCGTTCCCTGCCGTCGTTGGGGCCTTCCTGGCCGACATGCACGCCGACGGTGACATCGGGGTTGCGGCTGGCGCGCTCGACAGCGAGCCGGGCCCGCGCCGCGTCTTCGCGCGCCGCGAGCGCACGCTGCCGGGGCAGGTTCTGCGCCGAGGCCAGCAGCTGATCCAGCCCATATGGCAGCGGGCCATCGATGGCGGCACCTGGATCACCGGCGACCTCGGGCAACGCGGCCGGCGGCAGGCGCACCGCGCTGCCGAGCTCGCTGCGCGCATCGATCAGCCGCTCGCCCGCCAGCGCCAGCGCATTGCGCGCACGCTCGGCCTCGACCAGCGCCACGTTGGCATCGAGCCGCGTGTCTTCGCCGGCCGCGCGGCGCCTGGCCACTGCCTGCGCGCTGCGCTCGAACAAGTCCACCGAACGCTGTTCCAGTTGCACGCGCTGCTGTGCCGCAAGCACGGCGAGAAAGCGGGTTGCGGCTTCGATGCGGGCCTGGCGGCGCACGTCTTCGATTTCCGCGCGCAGCGCGTCCAGCCCGGCGGCGGCGGCCTCGCGTCGCCGGGGCTGCTGCCCGCCGGTTTCGAAAGGCTGGCTGATGCCCACGCTCCATTCGTTCCACGAGCCGACCGGCCCCCTGGGGCGGCGGCGGATGGCTTCGCCGCTGAGCTCGGGGTTGTTGAACAGCAGCGCGGCGGCTTCGCGGCGCGTGCCTTCGGCGGCTGCGAGCTGGGCTTCGCGGGCGAGCACGGCCGGGTGCGCGGCTTCGGCCAGCCGCATCGCCTCGTCCAAGGTCAGCGTGGTTGAAGCGGTGGCGGGCTGGGCACGCGCCGTCAATGTGGTGGCGGCCAGCACAAGGGCCAGCGCCACGATGGGGAATCGCATCGAATCATCCTTCTTGTCTCACGACAACAAAGCGATTCGGCAGGCAAAGCCAAGCGGTGTCAGCCGGGAAGCGGACCGGACTCGACCTCGCCACCGAAGCGCGCGGCAGCGGTGAGTCAGGCGATGTCGGGGCGTTCCGGCCCTGAGGGGGTGTGCGACCGGTAGCGCGGCGCAGGGGGTCCGCGAAACACCTCGCGCGGTGCACTGGCCAACCCGGCAGCGGACAGCGGCAGCGTTGCGGCGGCTCCCGCGTGGCAGCTCGCGCAATCGGTGTGGTTGGCGCCGAGGCCGCCACCATCGTCACCGGCTTTGGCGGCATCGCTGCCGCCTTGATGCACGTGCTGATGGTGCCCGGGGTGCCTGCTGGCAGCGCTGGCGGTTTCATGTGCGCAGTACGGCGCGGCTGCTGCCCAGACGAACTGCGGCGGCAGCACCAGCAACATGAAGACGACGAGCCAGCGGCGCATGGGCGCGGATTCTAGGGGCGACTTCCGCCGGCAGCGCCGGCGGGGGCATCGGCGGTTGCCAAAAGCTTGGCGCGTGCAGGGCTGTTCGTGGACCGCGCGCGCAGCAGCCGCAGCCCGTTGAACACCACCAGCAGGCTGGCGCCCATGTCGGCGAACACGGCCATCCACATCGTCGCGTTGTCGAACACCGCGAGCAGCAGGAACACCGCCTTGATGCCCAGCGCGAGGCCGATGTTCTGCCACAGCACGCGGTGCGTGGCGCGCGACAGGCGAATTGTCTCGGGCACACGCTGCAGGTCGTCGTTCATGATCACCACATCGGCCGCCTCCATCGCAATGTGCGTGCCGGCGCCCCCCATCGCGATGCCGATGTCGGCCTGCGCCAGTGCCGGCGCGTCGTTGATGCCGTCGCCGGCCATGGCCGCCGGACCCCATCGCGACTGCAGCGACTGGATGGCGGCCAGCTTCTCCTCGGGCAGCAGGTTGGCCTGCACTTCATCGATGCCCACCGCCGTGGCGATGGCGCGTGCAGTGGCCGGGTTGTCGCCGGTCAGCATCACCGGCGTGACGCCCAGCGCCTTCAGTTCCTGCACCGCCGCGGCGGACGAGGGCTTGAGCGTATCGGCCACCGCGCACACCGCCAGCACGGCGTCGGCCGAGGTCAGCAGCGTGACGCTGCGCCCGGCCTGTTCGTGCACGCGCAGCCGTGCCTCGATGGCGGGCGAGCACTGGCCGCGTTCCTCGATCCAGCGGTGGTTGGCGAGCACGTATTCGGTGCCATCGAGGTCGGCGTGCACGCCCCGGCCGGCTTCGGCACCGAAACCCTGCACTTCGACGGCGGCCGCATCCAGGCCCTGCGCGATGGCCTTCGACACCGGGTGGTCGGAGCGCAGGGCCAGGCTCCTGGCCAACTGCGCGAGTCGTGCGCCATCGACGGCGTCGCTCAACGCGTCGAAGCCCACCAGCCGGGGTTTGCCTTCGGTCAGCGTGCCGGTCTTGTCCATCGCCACCGCCCGCAGGCCGCGCGCCTGTTCGAGAAAGACACCGCCCTTGATCAGGATGCCGCGCCGCGCGGCGGCGGCCAGGCCGCTGACCACCGTGACCGGTGTGGAAATCACCAGTGCGCAGGGGCAGGCGATGACCAGCAGGACGAGCGCCTTGTAGACCGCCTGCATCCAGGTCCAGCCGGCCAGGGTCGGCGCCAGCAGCACCAGCGCCACCGCCAGGGCGAACACGGCCGGGGTGTAGACGGCGGCGAAGCGATCGACGAAACGCTGCGTCGGCGCGCGCGAGCCCTGCGCCTGTTCCACCGCGTGGATGATGCGCGCCAGCGTGCTGTCGCTGGCCGGCGCGGTGACGCGGATCTCGAGCGCGCCGTCCTGGTTGATGGTGCCGGCGTAGACCTCGTCGCCGGGCCCCTTGTCCACCGGGATGCTCTCGCCGGTGACGGGAGCCTGGTCGACCGCGCTGCGGCCTTCGCTCACGCGGCCGTCCAGCGGTACGCGTTCGCCAGGGCGGATGCGCACGATGGCGCCGACCGGCACGGCCTTCGTCGGCGCGCGCGACCAGCTGCCGTCCGTCTGGCGCATGTCGGCGTCCTCGGGGGCCAGTGCCAGCAGGCTGCGGATGGCGTTGCGCGCACGGTCCACGGCGCGGGCCTCGATCAGTTCGGCAATGGCATACAGCGCCATCACCATCGCCGCTTCGGGCCATTGGCCGATGGCGAAGGCGCCGGTGACGGCAACGGTCATCAGCGCGTTGATGTTCAGCCGGCCGGCGCGCAGCGCGGCAAGCCCCTTCTTGTAGGTGCCGAGTCCGGCCAGGGCGATGGCGGCCAGCGCCAGCGCCATCGTGGCGATGCGCCACGGCAGCAGGTCCGGCGCGAAGAAGGCCAAGGCTTCGGCACCGACCGCCAGCCCCAGCGCGGCCACCAGCCGCCACAGGCCCGCGCCGAGTGGCGCCAGGCCCGCCGGGTTGTCGGCCGGCGCGCCCGCTGCCGCAGCGTTGGGCTCGGCAACTGAGGCGACGGGCAGCGGATCGAAGCCGATCCTGCGCATCGCCGCCGCGGCCTGTTCGATGGCCTCCGGCGTGCCGCTCAGGTCGAGCAGCCGCCGGCCGAGATCGAAGCGCAGATGCCGGATGCCGGCGATCGGATCGACCGCGCGGCGAATCTCCGACTCCTCGGCGGCGCAATCCATCGTGGCGATGTGAAAGCGCGCCGCGCCGATATCAACCGGCGCAGGCGAAGCGGCCGGCATGCCGGCGCAGGCGTCGCAGACCGGGGCGGGCGTATCGGCTTTCGCCGCGGCATTCGGGATGTCCATGCCGCGATTGAAAACCCTGTAGCAGGGTTAGAGTCAAGGGATTCAGCCAACCGTCCACGCGCCGCCCTGGAATCCCCTGCTGCCATGCCATCTGTGCTTGACTCTGTAGCGGCATCAGGGTTTGCAATAGAGGCCATGGAACCCGTTCTTGGAGGCCTGCCATGAGCCCGCAGGCAACTCGGATCGCTGCGTACAACGCGGCGATGGCCGCGGCTCGCGCGAGCCTGGAGCGCGCCGAACCCGCTGTCGCCCTGTCGCAGCTTGAGCGTGCGCACGTGCTCGGCCAGCGCGACTTCATGCGCCATGGGCGCGTGCATGTACTGATGCTGCGCGCGGCCTGGGCTCTGGGCGATGGACGCGAGGTCCGCGGACAGCTGCTGCGCCTGGCGCTGGTGCCGCTCGGCCACCTGTTCAGGCGCTTGCCGGCCGGCAACACCGGCCGTTCCAGCGTCAGCGCCTTCGCGCCGATGCACGTTCCCGCCGACCTGAAGCGCTTGCTGGACGATGGCCGTGCTTGAAGCCCTGACGGTCCGGCCGCCGGCGCCGCCCTTCGATTCGCGGCGGCATTGGCGCACCTGCATGATGTGGGCCGGCGCGGGCCTGGCCGCCGACCAGGGCATCAAGGCCTTCGTCGCCTGGTCGCTGCCGCTCGGCGAGCAGTTGTTCGTCACCTCCTGGTTCAACATCGTGCATGTGCTCAACCCGGGCGCGGCATTCTCTTTCTTGGCCGATGCCGGCGGGTGGCAACGCTGGTTCCTCGTCGTCGTCGGCATAACGGTGAGCATCGTGCTGGCCTGGTGGCTGCGGCGCGGCGTCGCGAGCCGGCTCGAGGCCGCGGCCTATGTCGGCCTGATCGGCGGTGCGCTCGGCAACGTGGCCGATCGCCTGCGCCTCGGCGCGGTCGTCGACTATCTGGACCTGCACTGGCGCGGTTTGCACTGGCCGGCCTTCAACCTGGCCGACATCCTGGTGGTCGGCGGCGCCGGCCTGCTGTTGCTGGCGTCGTTCGTGCCGGGCCGGGCACGGCGAGCCTGAGGGTGCCGGGCCGATGACCACGAACACGGCAGCGCGCAGCGCCGGAACTGGGCTGTTCCTGGCTTGGCTTGTCGCCCTGGTGGCCACGGCGGGTGCGCTGTTCCTGGGCGAGGTGATGGGCAAGACGCCTTGCCTGTTGTGCTGGTACCAGCGCATCGCGATGTTTCCGCTGGTGCTGGTGCTCGGCGTGGGCTTGTTCGACGGCGATGCGCGCAGCGCCCGCTATGCCCTGCCGCTGGCCTGGGCCGGCTGGGGCCTGGCGCTGTACCACTGCTTGCTGTATTGGGGCGTGATCAGCGAAGCTGCGAGCCCCTGCCGACAGGGCGTCTCGTGCGCCGACAGGGACCTGCAGCTGCTCGGCTTCGTGCCCATCCCGCTGCTGGCGCTGCTTGCCTTCACGGCGATCCTGGTCTTGCTGTGGCGCAACCGAATGAAGGGAGACAGTCCGTGAAGAGCAAGTGGTTGATGGCGGGCGCGCTCGGCGTGGTCGCCTTGGCATTCATCGCCGGCATGGCGATCTACAAGGAGCGGTCCGCGCAGCAGGCCGCGCAAGCCGTTCAAGCCGGCAGCGAAGCGCTGGTTCGTGCCCACGCGCCGGTCTTCGGCAACCCGGAGGCCAAGGTCACGATCGTCGAGTTCTTCGACCCATCGTGCGAAACCTGCCGCGCCTTCTATCCCATCGTCAAGAGCATCGTCAACGCCAGCTTCGGGCAAGTCCGGCTGGTGTTGCGCTACGCACCGCTGCATCCGGGCTCGGACCGGGCCGTGCAGATCCTCGAGGCCGCGCGCTTGCAAGGCAAGTATTGGCCGGCGCTGGAAAGGGCGCTGGCCGACCAGCCGCGCTGGGCGGCGCACGGCAACCCGCAGCCCGAACTGATCTGGGAGTCGATCGCCGACACCGGGCTGGACATGGCCAGGGCACGCGCCGATGCCGACAGCCCGGCCATTGCCGGCGCGTTGAAGCAGGACATCGCCGACATGCACGCGTTGAAGGTCAGGGCGACGCCGGGCTTCTTCGTCAATGGCCGGCCCTTGACGGACTTCGGCGAGATGCAGCTGCGGGCGCTTGTCAACGAAGAGGTGGCCAAGGTCCGCAAGCCCTGAAACTCAAGGAGCGAGGCGAGGTGCAGCGATGAAGATCGGCGAACTGGCGGCAGCCACCGGCACGGCGGTGGAGACCATCCGCTTCTACGAACGCGAAGGCCTCGTTCCGGAACCGTCCCGCAGCGACGCGAACTATCGCCAGTACGGCCCGGCCCACGTGCAGAGGCTGGTTTTCATCCGCCGCTGCCGGTCGCTGGACATGAGCCTCGACGAGGTGCGCATCCTGTTGCGCTACCTGGACCGGCCCGCGGCCGACTGCGGCGAAGTGAACGCGGTGCTCGACGAGCACATCGAACATGTCGCCCAGCGCGTGCGCGAACTGAAGCTGCTCGAAAAGCAACTGCGCGAGTTGCGCGCACACTGCAACTCGGAGCGCAAGGGACAGCCCTGCGGCATCCTGGAGCAACTCAACGCCGAGCGGCGCAATGCCGATGGTGGGCGCGCAGCGCCTTCCAAACGCGCGCATGTCGGTACCGTGCACGGCCGGCCGACTGCCGCGAAGCGGTCATGAGTTGTCGACGAGGCTGCTGCAGGCCAAACCTGCGGCCCGTTCCGGCGGATGGCTCCCGCCTTCGGCGCCGCCGCCCCGTGCGCTCAACCGCCACCGCACGCGGATCGGTCGGCCTGGATCGGCGGGCACCGCACCGAGCCGTACGAACAGTACACGCAGCAATCACCCGGTTTCGGGCGCAGCACCGCATGGCAGCGTTCGCACTCGTAGAAAAACTGGCACGCGTCTGTCGGCATGGTCTCGGTCTTCGAATGTCCGCACGAAGGACATGTCAGCGTGGACTGCTTCTTGACGGCGCTCACCGCGCTTCCTTGACTGTCGACGGGTAACCCGCTTCGGTCGTCGCGCGCGTGAGCTGCCCGACCGCTGCCTTGGCGTCGTCGAACGTGACCACCGCCTCGCGCTTGTCGAAGCTGACTTCGACCTTGGCAACGCCCTCGACCTTGACGAGGGCCTTCTTCACCGTGATCGGGCAGGCCGCGCAGTTCATGCCCGGCACCGACAACGTGACGGTCCTCGTCGCGGGCCAGGCCGGACCGGCAAGGGTGGCAAGAACGATGGTTGTGGTGAAGAGCGGCTTCATGGCCAGAGCCTTTCGGTTCAGTAGAACAGCGGCGCCGCGTAGGGGAAGCCCAGCGCAAGGGCTACCAGCACGGCGACCACCCAGAACGCGATGCGACATCCCGGGCGCACGGTTGGTACCGCGCACACTTCGCCAGGCTTGCACTGCTCGATGGGTCGATGCATGCGCCTGAAGGCCAGTGCCAGCGCCGCCAACGCCACGGCGACGAACACCGGCCGGTACGGCTCCAGCGCGGTGACGTTGGCGATCCATGCTCCGCTCAGCCCGACGCTGACCAGAACCAGAGGGCCGAGGCAGCAGGCGGAGCCGAGGACGGCGGCCACACCACCCGTCGTCAGGGCAGCGCGGGTCGTCGTGTCATCGGACATGCGTGTTTCTCCGCGGTATTCGTCGGGTGGTGACATGGCCGCATCAGGCCGCCAAAGTCGGCACGACGATGAAGTACGCGTTGATCATGTACAGCCCCATCGCGATCAGCGCGATGCCGCCGGCAACATCGAATGCCCGGCGGTAGCGTTCGAGGGACGGCCGCTGCTCGATCCATCGCAGCGCTCCGGCGCCCAGCAACATCGGCAGCGCCCGCCCGAGTGCGAACGACAGCAGCAGCGCGGCGCCCCACATGGCCGAGCCGGTGCTGCCGGCCACCCCCAGCAGCACGATCAGCGCGGGCGTGCACACCGGGCAGATGGCGATCGCGAACAGCGCGCCCAGCGCGAAGGTTCCCCAGGCGGTCGTGGTGCGTCTGGCGCGCAGAGACAGGCCCTCGAACGGCACGTGCACCCAGCCCGGCCAAAGCAGGCCGAGCACGATCAGCCACGGCCCCAGCACCAGCCCCCAATGACGGCCAAGCACGGCTTGCACGCCGAGCCCGGCGAGGCCCGCTGCCGCGCCCAGCACCGTTTGCGCGAGCGCCATGCCGGCAATGAACACGGTGCCGAACCACAACGCCTGCCGCGACGAACGCGCTTTGGCAACGTAGGCCATCGAGACCGGGATGGCGGCCAGCGCCACAGGATTGAAGCTGAACAACACGCCGGCCACAAAGCCGACGGCCAATGCCGCTGCACCGATCTGCTGCACGGCCTGCTGCAGGCTCTGCGTGTCCATGTCAGGCGGGCGCTCGCCGCCGATCGCGCATCGCCGTCGCCAATGCGTCTGGCAACGGCAGCTTCGAGAACACCAGTTCGCCGTCGATGGCCACCGCCGGCGGTTTCAGCACCCCAAGGGCAACGGCGTAGTCGATCGCCTCAACGATATTGATCTCACGCCATTGCACCGTCGGGTCCAGCGCGAGAGCCGCCGCGCGCAGACCCGCCAGCTCGCGCGAGCAGCGGACGCAACCAGGGGCATGCAGTACCTCGATCTTCATCGAGCGGCTCCCCCTGCCGGCCTGGACAGCGCGCCGAGGATCGGGCAATACTCAGCCGGCCGGTCGTCGTTGCTGCAATCCGCGATGAGCTGGTCGAGTGCCTTGGACATGGTCTTCATGTCCCGGATGCGTGCTTCGAGCGCCAGCTTCTTCTCGACGACCTTGGCGTGCACTTCGTTGCAGCACGCCGAGGGCTGATCGCGCAGCTGGAGCAGGGCCTGGATCTCCGCCAGCGTGAAGCCGCAGTTCTGGGCCTGCTTGATGAAGCGCAGCCGCTGCACCGCCTCCGGTCCGTACAGTCTGTAGCCGCTGCGCGTCTTGGGGGGCACCTGCATCAGACCTTCGCGCTCGTAGAAGCGTACCGCGTTGGCCGACACCTCGGCCAGTTCGGCGAGCTTGCCGACGCTCAGCCATTGCTGACGGGACGTGGACGAGTCCATTTGGTCAGCATAAACCTTCGCGTTAGGGCGAAGGTCAAGCATCTGCAGACCGAGTTGACCTTGCCACCGGGGCAAGGGCCAGGCTGCGAGCGACGTGCGGGTGGCACCCGTTCTTGGAGGTCACGATGACAAACAACCCCGAGTCGGAGCTCAGGCTGGCGCGAGGACTGCTGCGGCTTTACGTCCTGGCCTCGACAGAAGACTGCATCGAAGTGGCTGACCATCTGTTGTGTGCGCTGGAGCAGCTCGCCGAGACCAGGCCGGCGTGCGAGCCGATGCTCGACCAGGCCTACCTGTGGGGTGCATGCGGTCATCCGCGGCGCCGCGACACGTAGCGGTCCGCTGCACCGTGCCATCTACAGCACCCACTGCAACGCCGGCAGGGCGCCGATCCCGATCACCGGCACGACCGGCATGCGGGGCCCCTAGGTCCAGGACTGCAGCCAGTATCCGTTCGTCGCGAGCCGTTCAATGACCGTGGTGATGGTCAGACCGACACCAATGAACAGGACGAGTTGCAGGGCGGAGGGGGCCATCACCCAATTGCGGTCCCTCGTACCGAGTACGACCCTGCCATGGGCGATCGGCGCAATTCCTATCGCCGAGCGTGGCCTGCGTGCAGCCCTATACCACCTCCAGATGCCTGGAGTCCTGCCAGCCTGCTCATCGATGAGCACGCCGCAGGCCAAATTTGATGCCGGTCAAATGCATCGGCACGGGCGTTGACTAAGCTTCGACGTCAGCAAACGCGCCTAAGATCCGCACCGTGCTTCGAAACCGCCGCCATCTGCATCGATGGGCTGCCCTCGTGCTGGTCCTGTGGGTGTTCGGCATTGGCGCGGGCTTCGCCAATGCGTGTTTGGTCGCCAAGCCGGCAGTTCTGACCGATGAGGTCGCCGTCGACCCGGCGGCGGTGCGCACAACAGTCGATCATGCCGTTGCTTCGAGCGAGACAGCTCGCGGGGCGCACGACGCAAGGAATCAGGTTGGCACGGCCCATGACGAAGGTCCTGGCGATGCGAACTGCCAGGACTTCTGCGACAAGTCCGCGATCTCGATTCCGTCTCTGAAGTCGGCGCTCGACCTGGCGCAGGCTGACGCACTGCTGCCCCCGGTCGCCGCGATTCTTTATCCGGTCGCAGCTTGTGAACCGGTTCAATGGTGGTCGCCCCGCCGCGAGGGCGTACTGGGCCTGCCCATCACGATCACCCTTCTGCGCCTCGCGCTATAGCGTCTGACACTGGCAGACGGCGCCCGCCGGCTCTGACCAGTGAAACGCGGCCTGCACTGCCATCGCACGATGGCCTGCCACTGATGATCCCCTGATCCCGCTGCTGCCGCAGGATCCGAGTGGGGGTCCGTCGGAGCTGACACCACCTACTCCCGAAGGAGTCATGTCATTGCCATGACCACGAGTCGCGACCTTGTCGCCGCGATGATCGCCACCTCGGTGGCTCCGACCGTCACTGCGCAGTCGCCACGTCGCCGTGGAGCGCAGGGAAGCGCGCCGCCGATCGACCCCTTGACTCCTAACGCCCGAACCACGACCAAGCGAACATGGACGTCACGAATCTTCAAGTCAACGGTCGGGCTTGCCGTTGGGAACCGGCTGTCTTGGCCCGATGGGCGCGCCGACTCGCCGCCGGGGTACTCGTCTGCCTCGGCATCGCCGGCCCGCTGCGGGCTCAGGAGAGTGCGCTCGGTGCCAACGTGCAGGGCCTGCTGGACTACGCGCGCGTGCAGAGTCCGGAACTTGCTGCCATGCGGCTGGATGCCGACGCAGCAGCCCAGCGCCTGGGGTCGGCGGGCGCGCTGGCCGACCCCGTGCTGCGCGTCGAGCGGTTTAACATCAACAACTACGGCAACGAGGCTGGTTCGACCGAGTACCGGCTGATGCAGCCGCTGCCTGGCTGGGGCAAGCGCGAGCTGAGACGCGATGTCGCTGCAGCCGATGCGGAGCAGGCGAGCGCGCGCGCCGGGGCGACCTGGGCCGAACTGACGGCGCGCATCAAGATCGCCTACGCCGAGTACTACCGGACTGTCGGCAACGAACGACTGACGCGCGAGGTCCTCGATCTGATGTCGCGCCTCGAGCAGGTCGCGCAGGCACGCTATGCCGGCGGCCTCGTCGCGCAGCAGGACGCGATCCGCGCACAACTCGAGCAGACCGCCATGCGTTCCGAGCTGATATCGCTCGACAACGAGAAGCGTCAACTGCAAGCTCGCCTGAACGCCCTGCTGGCTCGCGACCGCACCGCTCCACTTGCCGATCCGCAGGTGCTGCGCCCGCTGCCGGGCCTGGCGACCTCCGACGCCGCGAGCCTCGCCGAGCGGGCACGGGCTCGCAATCCTCAGCTGCTTGCCGAGCAGGCGCGGGTGACGAGCGCGCAGAAGAGCCGGGACCTGACCTGGAGCAACCGTTACCCCGACTGGCTGATCGGCCTGCAGACCGTCCAGTCGGGCTCGCGCTTGACCGAGTTTGGCGTGATGATCGAGTTGAACATCCCGCTGCAGCAGGATGCACGCCGGGCGCAGGAGCGTGAGGCCGAGTCCATGGTCGGTGCCGCACGCTCGCGCGCCGAGGCCGTGGCCAACCAGTTGCTCGGCGAGCTCGCGGGCAATCTCGCGGCCTTCGACGGCGCGCGACGCACCGAGGTGCTGGTCGAGACCCAGTTGCTGCCGCAGTCGGACTTGAGCCTGCGCTCGGCATTGGCCGCCTACGAGACCGGCAAGGTCGACTTCGCCACGCTGCTCGACGCCCAGCGGCAGATTCGCAAGGCGCAGATGGACCGTCTCAAAGCCCAGGTCGAGGCGCATGTGCGCCTGGCAGAAATCGAACGCATTGTGGGAGAAGACCTTTGAAGATCGCCACGACATTGCTCGCCCTGGTCGTGCTCGGCGTCGTGGGCGCCGGTGGCTATTGGCTCGGCACGCGATCGACGGTCGCGGCGCACGAGGCCACCGCCGCCGCTGCCTCGGCGCCGGCGGCCGCGCCGCAGCGCAAGTTGCTTTACTACCGCAACCCGATGGGGCTGGCCGACACCTCGCCGACGCCGAAGAAGGACCCGATGGGCATGGACTACATCGCAGTCTACGAAGGCGAGGACAAGGATTCGGGCGGCGGACCCGCCACCGCCAACCAGGTCCGCATCAGCACCGACAAGATCCAGAAGCTGGGCGTGCGTACCGAGGTGGTCAGCGAGCGGCTGCTCGGCAAGACGGTGCGCGCCGCGGGGCGGATCGAGCCGGACGAGCGGCGCATGTATGCGATCTCCCCCAAGTTCGAGGGCTATGTCGAGCGCCTGTACGTCAACGTGACGGGCCAGCCGGTGAGCAAGGGACAACCACTGTTCGAGGTCTACAGCCCCGAGCTGGTCTCGGCGCAGCGCGAGTACCTCATTGCGATGCAGGGCATGCAGGCCATGAAGGACGCCACGCCCGAGGCGCAGGGTGGCATGAAGCAGCTCGCGGAGTCCAGCCTGGCACGCCTGCGCAACTGGGATCTCCCGCCGGAGCAGTTGGCGGCGTTGGTGAAGACCGGTGAAGCCACTCGCACGATCACCTTCCGCTCGCCGGTGTCCGGTCTGATCACCGAGAAGAAGGCGCTGCAGGGCATGCGCTTCATGCCGGGCGAGGCGCTGTATCAGGTGACCGACCTGTCCTCCGTCTGGGTTGTTGCCGACGTGTTCGAGCAGGACATCGGGCTGGTCAAGACCGGAGCCAGGGCGAAGGTGACGATCAGCGCCTACCCGAACCAGGTGTTCGACGGGCGGATCACCTATGTCTACCCCACCATGAAGGCGGAGACCCGCACGGTGGCGGTGCGCATCGAACTGGCCAACCCCGGCCAGTTGCTGAAGCCCGCGATGTTTGCGCAGGTCGAGTTGCCGGTGGGTGGCAAGGCGCCGATGCTGGTCGTGCCTGACTCGGCCGTGATCGACAGCGGCACGCGCAAGATCGTGTTGGTGCAGGTCCAGGAGGGACGCTTCGAGCCGCGCGAGGTCAAGCTCGGCGTGCGCGGGGACAATCACGTCCAGGTGCTGCAGGGCGTGCGCGAAGGCGAGCAGGTGGTCGTGGCGGCCAACTTCCTGATCGACGCCGAGAGCAACCTGAAGGCGGCCGTCGGCGGTCTCGGCGGCCACGCCGGCCACGGCGAGGCAGCGAAGGGCGCCGAGGCGTCGGCACCCGGCTCCACGTCCGCGCCGCCGGTGATTGGTCTCAAGGCCGATGGGTCCATCGACGGCATCGACCTGAAGGCCGGCACCGTGAGCCTCAGTCACGGGCCCATCGCAGCCTTGAAATGGCCTGCGATGACGATGGAGTTCAAGGTCGCCCACGGCGGGCTGCTCCAGGGCCTGCAGCCCGGGCAAGCGGTGGCCTTCGAGTTCGTCGAGCGCCAGCCCGGCGAGTACGTGGTGACCTCGATCACTGCAGCGCCGGCCGCACGCGCGCCAGCGTCTCCCGCGATGCCGGCCGTCCCGGCGCCCGGTCCTGGGAAGACCTCCCACAGCGGCCACTGAGACCGAAGCACCATGCTGGCCAACATCATTCAATGGTCGGGCAGGAATCCGTTCCTGGTCCTGCTGACGACGCTGTTCATCGTCATCGCGGGCATCTACGCCGTGATGAAGACGCCTCTGGACGCGCTGCCCGATCTGTCCGACGTGCAGGTCATCGTCTACACGGAATATCCGGGCCAGGCGCCGCAGGTGGTCGAAGACCAGGTGACCTACCCGCTCACGACCGCCATGCTGGCGGTGCCGAAATCCAAGGTCGTGCGCGGCTTCTCGTTCTTTGGCGCCTCATTCGTCTACGTCATCTTCGAGGACGGCACCGACATCTACTGGGCACGCAGCCGTGTGCTCGAGTACCTGAACTTCGCCTCCAGCCGGCTGCCGCAGGGCGTGTCGCCTTCGCTCGGCCCCGACGCCACCGGGGTCGGCTGGGTCTACCAGTACGCCTTGCTGGCCAAGAACAAGACCCTGGCCGAGCTGCGCACCATCCAGGACTGGTACGTGCGCTACCAGCTGACCAAGGCGCAGGGCGTGGCCGAGGTGGCGTCGCTCGGCGGGTTCGTCCAGACCTACCAGGTCACCGTCGACCCGCTCAAGTTGCGCAGCTACGGCATCCCGCTGATGAAGGTCGCGCAGGTCATCCGCGATTCCAATCGCGATATCGGCGGCCGCGTCGTCGAGATGGCCGAGACCGAGTACATGGTGCGCGGCAAGGGCTACCTGCGCAGCAAGCGCGACATCGAGACGCTGGTCGTCAAGAGCGAAGGCGGCACACCGGTGCTGATCCGCGACATCGCCCGCGTCGAAATGGCGCCGGACGAACGGCGCGGCCTGTCCGAGTTGAACGGCGAGGGCGAGGTGGTCTCGGGCATCGCGATGTCGCGCTTCGGACAGAACGCGCTCGAGGTCATCCACAACCTGAAGCTCAAGGTGGACGAGATCTCGGCCGGCCTGCCCGAAGGCGTGACGATAGCGGCCGTCTACGACCGCTCGGACCTGATCCACCGCGCGATCGGCACCCTCACGCGCACGCTGATCGAGGAAAGCCTGATCGTCGCCGCGGTCTGCGTCGTCTTCCTGATGCACGTGCGCTCGGCGCTCGTCGCCATCCTGATGCTGCCGGTGGGCGTGCTGATCGCCTTCATCGCGATGCGAGCGCTGGGCATGAACTCGAACCTGATGAGCCTGGGCGGCATCGCGATCGCGATCGGGGCCATGGTGGATGCGGCGATCGTGATGATCGAGAACGCCCACAAACACCTGGAGCGGCTCGATCGCGAAAGACCGGGCCATACCCTGCAGGAGCGGGCCGACGCGATGCTGGATGCCTGCAAGGAGGTGGGGCCCGCGCTGTTCTTCTCGCTGCTGATCATCACCGTGTCGTTCCTGCCGGTGTTCACGCTCGAATCTCAGGAGGGGCGCCTCTTCTCGCCGCTGGCCTACACCAAGACCTTTTCGATGGCCGGCGCGGCGCTGCTGTCGGTGACGCTGGTGCCGGTGCTGATGCTGCTGTTCGTCCGCGGCAAGGTCATGCCCGAGGCGAAGAACCCGCTCAACCGCTTCCTGATCTGGGTCTACCGCCCGATCATCGCCGCCGTCATGCGCTGGAAGAAGCTCACCATCGCGCTCGCGCTGATCGCGATGGCCGCCACGTACTACCCGGCATCCCGGCTCGGCAGCGAGTTCATGCCCACGCTCAACGAGGGCACGCTCCTGTACATGCCGGCGTCGCTGCCTGGCATGTCGATCACCAAGGCCGCGGAGGTCCTACAGACGCAGGACAAGATCATCAAGAGCTTCCCGGAAGTGAGCTCGGTGTACGGCAAGGCCGGACGGGCCAACACCGCCACCGACCCCGCGCCATTGGAGATGTTCGAGACGGTCATCAACCTCAGGACGCAGGACGAGTGGCGAGCGGGCATGACGACCGACAAGCTGATCGCCGAGATGGACAAGGCGCTGCAGTTTCCCGGCATCTCCAACGCCTGGACCATGCCGATCAAGGCGCGCATCGACATGCTGTCGACGGGCATCCGCACGCCCATCGGCATCAAGGTGTTCGGCAAGGACCTGGGCGAGATGGAAAAGCTGGCCAAGGAGATCGAAGCCGTGGTCAGGAACGTGCCCGGCACGACCTCGGCCTTCGCCGAACGCCTGACCGGTGGCAGCTATCTCAATATCGAACCCGATCGCGAGCAACTGGCGCGCTATGGCCTGACGGTGGGTGAGTTGATGGAGGTGATCGGCACCGCGCTCGGCGGCGAGATGGTGACGACCACCATCGAAGGCCGCGAACGCTTCGCCGTGACGGTGCGTTATCCACGCGAGCTGCGCGCCAACCCCGAGCAGATCGAGCGCGAGGTGCTGGTGCCGGTCATGGGCGGCGCGATGGTGCCGCTCGGACAGCTCGCCAAGGTAGCGGTGGCGCGCGGCACGCCCGGCATCCGCACCGAGAACGCGCTGCTGTCGGCCTACATCTTCGTCGACATCCGCGACCGCGACATCGGCTCCTACGTGGCCGATGCGCGCAAGGCGGTGGCCGATCAGGTGAAGTTCCCGCCCGGCTACTACATCACCTGGAGCGGGCAGTTCGAGTACATGGAACGGGCCGTAGGGAAGATGAAGATCGTGATCCCGGTGACGCTGCTGATCATCTTCCTGCTGCTGTACCTGAACTTCAGGCGCCTGACCGAGACCTTCATCGTCATGTTGTCGGTACCGTTCGCGCTGGTGGGCGGCGTGTGGCTGATGTGGTGGCTCGACTACAACCTGTCGGTCGCCGTGGCGGTCGGGTTCATCGCGCTGGCCGGGGTGGCTGCGGAAACGGGCGTGGTGATGTTGATCTACCTCGACCACGCCTGGGAGCAGGCCCAGCAACGCTGCCGCAACGAGGGGCGCACCCCGGGTGCCGCCGATCTGTATGCGGCCGTCATGGAGGGCGCGGTCGAGCGCGTACGGCCGAAGATGATGACCGTGGTGGCCATCATGGCCGGGCTGCTGCCCATCATGTGGGGCACCGGCACCGGCTCCGAAGTCATGAGCCGCATCGCGGCGCCGATGGTCGGCGGGATGATCTCGTCGACGGTGCTGACGCTCGGCGTGATCCCGGCGCTGTATGCCCTGGTCAAGCAGTGGCAGTTGGCGCGCACCCCGCGCAACGCAACCGCATTACCGGCGGCTGTGGCGCACTCCGCGGCCGCCGGCGAATGAGTCCCGGCCGCTCCGCTTCACCTTTGTCAACCAAGGATTGACCATGAACACGAACTGCAAACTGTCACGACGCTTTGCCTCGGTGTTGCTGCTGAGCGCGATCTGGGTCAGCGGCGTCTCGGCGCAAACCACAACCGCACCCGACCTGACGCAGCGCGTCGAGGCCGCACGCACCCCGGCCGACTACGAGGCCTTGGCCACCTACTACGACCAGCAGGCCACGGCGTCCCGCGGCATCGCCGCGGAACACCGCAAGATGGCCAAGAGCTACCAAGGCATGGTTGCAGGCGGACGGGGCGGCGCCAGCATGACGGCTCACTGCAATGCGATCGCGACCAAGAGCGACGGGCTGGCAAAGGACTACGAGGCCATGGCCGCCGCGTACCGGCAGATGGCCAAACAAGCCAAGCCTTGAGTGCCCGTGGCCGGCAGGGTCGCCGATGCGCGCGCGACGCCGCGTCATCGGCGGCCGGCGTCCGCGTCGAGCGTCCCGAAGCGGGCCTCGGCGTCGTTGGCCGCGCGCCGCGTGCACCATGCGGCGTAGATGCGCCCCAACAGTCGTCCCAGGCCTCGGGCGATTCCGCTGCGCGGCAGTCGATAGTCTATGAAGACGAGGAGCCTCGAGCCTTGCTCGAGCTGCGAAATCTCGAACCCCATCCGGTACGCGCCGATGACCAGGAGTCGAGGCTCGTCGATCGTTTCCCACACCTTTTCCCGAGGCGGGTCTCTGCGCGTCACGACCTCCTCGACAGACAGAGACATGCCCAGCACCGAGCCCGTCAGGCGAATCCGCGAACCGATCGCCTGCCCCCGCCGCTCATCGGTCTCGATTCGCATCGACGCACCGGCTGTTCTCAGCGAGGGCTTCTCCATATGACGGGCGACGCTCCGAGGGTCGTCGAGAAAGGCAAACAGGCGGCTGGCGTCGGTGGCCAGCAGGGCCTCGGTCTGGTGGTGCAGGGGAAAGGGATCAGCGTCCATCTGCGACTCCAACACGGCCCGCACGGCGGATCATGGAAACCCCAGTGCGCCTGGGCGGAATTCAACGGCACGCTTGACCCTCCCAGCGTTGGAAGCTTGACGATGCGCATCTGAACGGCAATCCGAGGCACCCATGAGCACCGTTGTCGCATCGTCCAACCCGAGCGGAATCAAGCTTCGAGTCACCGGGATGACCTGCGCCTCGTGCGTGATGCGCATCCAGAAGATGCTCGCGGCGGTTCCGGGCGTCAAGGAGGCGAGCGTCAACCTGGCGACGGAGGAGGCTTCTGTCGACGCCGATGCTTCCGTGACCGCAGACTCGCTCGCGGCGGCCGTTCGCAAAGCGGGCTACGGCGTCGCGACCGCCGAGACGACGCTCGGGGTGGAGGGGATGACCTGCGCGTCCTGTGTCGCGCGGGTGGAGAAGGCACTCCGCCAGATTCCCGGCGTCTCCGGCGCCACCGTCAACCTGGCGACCGAGAAGGCGACCATCCAGGCGCTTTCGACCGTGCCGGTGTCTGCCTTGAAGACCGCCATCGAGAAGGCAGGCTACGCGGCGAAGGAGGTCCGGGAGCAAGAGCGCCGGCCGAGCCATCGAACGCCGGTCTGGTGGCCTGTGGCGGCAAGCGCTGCGCTGACGCTGCCGCTCGTCGCACCGATGCTGCTGTCGCTGTTCGGCGTCGAGTGGACGCTGGGCGGCTGGGCCCAGCTGGCGCTGGCCACGCCGGTCCAGTTCTGGCTGGGCTGGCGCTTCTACCGGGCCGGCTGGAAAGCCGTGCTCGCCAGGACCGGCAACATGGACCTGCTGGTTGCGCTGGGCACCTCCGCGGCCTACGGGCTTTCGGTTTACCTGCTCTTCGAGCACGCCGGGCACGCCGTGCCGCACCTGTACTTCGAGGCTTCGGCGGCCGTCATCACGCTGGTCCTGCTGGGCAAGTGGCTCGAGCACCGGGCCAAGCGGCAAACCGCCGACGCCATCCGCGCGCTGAATGCATTGCGGCCGACCACCGCGCGCGTCCGCCGCGACGGTGCGGAAGTCGATGTTCCCGTGGAGCGGGTCGTCATGGGCGACCTGGTCGTCATCCGGCCGGGTGACCGCGTCGCCGTGGACGGCGAAATCGTCGAAGGGCGCAGCCATGTCGACGAATCACTCATCACCGGCGAGAGCCTGCCGGTGCCCAAGGGCGTCGGAGACAAGGTCACCGGGGGTGCCATCAACGCCGAAGGCGCTCTGACCGTTCGCACGACCGCCATCGGTGCGGAGACGACGCTGGCGCGCATCATCCGCATGGTCGAATCGGCGCAGGCCGCGAAGGCGCCCATCCAGCGCATCGTGGACCGCGTGAGCGCGGTGTTCGTCCCGGTCGTCCTCGCCATCGCGCTGGCGACCTTTCTCGGTTGGGCGGTGGCCACGGGGGACTGGGAACACGCGCTCATCAACGCGGTGGCCGTGCTGGTCATCGCCTGCCCCTGCGCCCTGGGCCTGGCTACGCCGACGGCCATCATGGCCGGCACCGGGGTCGCCGCCCGGCGCGGCATCCTCATCAAGGACGCCGAAGCCCTGGAGGTCGCACATGCCGTCACGGTGGTCGCCTTCGACAAGACCGGCACGCTCACCGAAGGCAAGCCGTCGCTTGCCGCGGTGGCGGCGGCCAAGGGTTCGAGTCGCGGCGACGTGTTGCGACTTGCGGCCGCGCTCCAGAAGTCGAGCAGTCATCCGCTGGCGGTGGCGGTCATGGACCATGTGCGCGAGCGGCGCCTGCCGGTGCCCGAGGCCCGCGATGCAAAGGCGCTTCCGGGCCGAGGGGTCGAAGGTGTGGTTGGCGGCCGCAGGCTGGCCCTCGGCAGCACGCGCATGCTGCGCGAACTCCGTTTGGACGCGGGCCCGCTGCAGCTCGACGCGCAGCGGCTCGAGCGGCAGGGCAGGACGGTCTCGTGGCTGGTCGGATCCGACGGCGACCAGTGGCGGCTGCTGGGTCTGCTGGCGTTCGGCGACACGATCAAGAGCACCGCCGCCGCCGCAGTAGCGCGGCTCCATCGGCTGGGCATCAGGACGGTCATGCTGACCGGCGACAACCGCGGCGCCGCGCGAGCCGTCGCGAAGGAACTCGGCATCGACGAGGTTCGTGCCGAAGTTCTTCCCGGCGACAAGGCGGCCGTGGTGAAGGAGCTTCGCGACGCCGGTGCCGTCGTCGCCTTCGTCGGCGATGGCCTGAACGACGGTCCCGCGCTCGCCGCGGCTTCGGTGTCGTATGCGATGGCCGGCGGTGCGGACGTGGCGACCGAGACCGCCGGCATCACGCTGATGCGCGGCGACCCGCGGCTCGTGGCGGACTCGCTGGACGTTTCGCGCCGCACCTACTCCAAGATCAAGCAGGGCTTGTTCTGGGCCTTCGGCTACAACGTGCTGGGAATCCCGCTGGCTGCGCTGGGCATGCTGAGCCCCGTCGTCGCGGGAGCGGCCATGGCCTTCAGCAGCGTGAGCGTCGTGGTCAATGCGTTGACCTTGCAGCGCTGGCGCGGAGTCGCCGACGCGGCGGCCGGGCTGCACTCGGAGCCAGCGTCATCCATGACCGTCAGGGGCGTCACCGGACGGGCAAGAACATCGCCGAAGCAGTGAAGGCCTCGCGTGTCTCGGTGAAGGTGAGTCGCGACCTGGCGGCGCTGACCGGCCTTCGTGCCCGCGCCCCAGGACTCGGCACCAAGGTCTCCCCTTGAGCGGCGTGTCCCTGTCGGATCCGATGGGTGTCGGCATGGCGCTGGCTGCGGGCCTTCTGATCGGATTGGAACGCGGCTGGCATCAGCGCGATGTGCCTGACGGCCACCGGGTCGCCGGCCTTCGCACCTTTGCGCTGATCGGCTTGCTCGGCGGATTGAGCGGTCTACTGGCGCAACGATGGGGGGCGCTCATTCTGGTCGTCGTGCTGGCCATGGTGGCAATGCTGATTCTGGCCGGCTATGTCGTGACGGCCCGCATGCACGGCGTCATGGGCCTGACCACGGCGATGGCGGCCATCACCACGTTCCTCGTCGGCGTGTTGGCGGCGGGAGGCAGCACGTTGCTGGCCGCCGCCGTTGCGGTGGTGACGGTCGCGCTGCTGCAACTCAAGCGGCCGATGCACAGCGGCATCGGCAAGCTCACCGAAGGCGAGTTGGCCAGCGGCATCCAGTTGCTGCTGATCAGCGTCGTCATCCTCCCGGTCCTCCCCGATCGCGGGTACGGCCCCTTCGAGGCGCTCAATCCGTACAAGCTCTGGTGGGCGGTCGTGCTGCTTGCGTTGCTCTCGTTCCTCGGATTCGTCCTGATGCGCTGGTTCGGCGCCCGGCGCGGGCTGACCCTCGCGGCACTGCTCGGCGGACTGGTGTCCAGCACCGCCACTACCGCGACGCTGGCACGCTGGGCCAAGGAAGCCCCGCAATGGCGGCCCCTTGCGGCCGGAGGAGCCACGCTTGCGTGCGCGGCCATGTTCGGCCGCATGGCAGTGCTCGTCGCCGTCGCCGCGCCGGCGCTTGGCACGGCGACCGTCGGGGCTCTGGGTGCCATGGCCGTCGCCGGGGCGGTGTGCGGTGCGTACCTGACCACGCGCGAGCCTGCGCAGGATCTGCCGGATCTGTCGACCCGGAATCCGCTGAAGCTGTCCGCGGCCGTTCAGTTCGCGCTGTTCCTTGCCGCGGTGCTGCTCGCCGGTCGATTCCTCGCGGACCGGTTCGGCGACGCCGGGCTGATGGTCACGGCGGCGACTTCGGGCCTGGTCGACGTCGATGCCATCACGCTGTCGGTGGGCCGGATGGTCGGCGATGGGGTCGTCGGCGCGCCGGTCGCGGGCCTGGCCGTCTTTCTCGCGGCCGCGGTCAACCAGGTCACCAAGTTCGGGCTGTTGTGGGTGCTCGACGGACGATCGCTGGCGCTGAAGGTGCTGCCGGCTTATGCGCTGATGGCGCTCGCCGGTATCGGAGCAGCGCTGGCCCTGCGCTGAGCTGCGTTGGCGTTCCAGTTGTGGCACCTGTTCCTGCTGTCCGGCGCGTTGCTGCTGGGCCTGCTGTTCGTGCTCGTACTGGCCGAACCCGGCCTGCCTTACGACATCGATGACCGCCTCCCATCGCCGCAGGATCACGAGTTCATGGGCCTGCTCGCGGCGCTGGTCGATGCTCCCGTCGCGAAGGCAGCCTCGATCGGGGTGCTGACGAACGGGGTCGCGTTCTATGCCGAGGAGTTGGCCACCATCGCCCGTGCCCGCCGCAGCGTGCACCTGGAAGCCTACGTGTTCCACGTGAGCGCCGTGACGGACCAGCTCGTCGGCCTGCTGACCGAGCGTGCGCGCGCCGGCGTGCGCGTGCGCCTGGTCATCGACGCGATCGGCAGCTGGCGAACGCCTTCTGCGTACTTTGACGGGCTGCGTGCAGCCGGCGGCGAGATCGCGTGGTACCAGCCGGTGCGGTGGCACACGCTGAAGCGGTTCAACAACCGCACGCACCGCGAACTGATCGTCGTCGATGGCGAGGTTGCGTTCGTCGGCGGCGCGGGCTTTGCAGGCTGGTGGGACACCGGGCCGCCTGGGCAGCCGCCGTGGCGCGACACCATGGTGCGACTCGAAGGAACCATCGCCACGTCGGTGCAGGCCGCCTTTGCCGAGAACTGGCTCGAAAGCACAGGCAAGCTGCTCACCGATCCGGAGTCCTTTGCCCACTGCCGCGCCCTCGGCAGCCGGGCAGCCGTGGGTACGGATGCGATCGTCGTGACAGGCACGCCGTCGGCGGGCCGGGCCACGCGGGCACGCATGCTGTTCCAGTTGCTGATCGCCGGCGCACGCCGGTCGATCCGCATCAGCTCGCCGTACTTCCTGCCGGACCGGAGCATGCGGGCCGAACTGCGCAGGGCGGTGCGCCGCGGCGTGTCTGTGCAGGTCGTCGTGCCCGGCGCTCTCAACAACCACCCGATTGCCCGGCGGGCGAGCCGGCGCCGCTATGGGGACCTGCTCGGCGCCGGCGTCCAGGTTCTGGAGTACGAACCTGGCATGAACCACAGCAAGGTGCTGCTCGTCGACGAGTTGTGGGTCGTCGTCGGCTCCAGCAATTTCGACAATCGGTCGTTCGGGCTGAACGACGAGCTCAATCTTGCCCTGCCCGATCGCGCGCTGGCGGCACGCCTGCTCGAGGACTTCGAGCGCGACGCTGCGCTCAGCAGGCCCGTCGACCTGCACGCGTGGGACCGGCGGCCTTGGTCCGAGCGGCTGCTGGCGCTGCTTGGCGCGCTGGTTGAGCGGCAGCAGTAGAGGGGCGCCGCGACTCGTCCCAGCGAGCGGGCGGGCGGGTCCGGAGTCCGTAGTCGACTACGGAGGGATTGTTGATTCCGATCAAATGGCGGCGACGAGTCCGCGGCTATTCTGGCGTGGACGATTTGCCCCGTCTTGCCAGCGCTTCAACCATGTTCAGCGACCGCCGACGTCTCCGCCGATGGGCAGCCCAGGTGCTGCTCGTATGGCTGTTCGGCCTGGCGATGGGCGTGGCCAACGCCTGCGCATTGGGCGAGCCGGTGCATCACCGCTCCGACGCAGCAACGACGGCCGCCAGCCACACTGCACAGAAGCACCATCACGGTGATGAGCAGGGCGACGCTGCCAAGCTGAACTGCCTGGACTTCTGCGAGAAGCCGTCGATCGGCGCCGCGCAGTTGAAGGTGGCGGGCGACGGCTTGGCCGCGCTCGGTTTCGCCCTGCCGGTGTCCGACTTCCTGCCGATATCCGGTCTGGCCGAGCCCACGGTCGATCGGCTGGTGGTCGACTCGCCACTCCTGCCCGGCGGGCCCCCGCCGCGCATCGCGTTCCAGCGCCTCGCGCTTTGACACGCCCGGACGCCACGCGGATCTGATCCGCGCCGCGTCCTTACTTCAGTCCGCTCTCGCGCCCGCAGCGGCGCCATCGGGCGGCGGCATCCCCCATTCGGTTTCCTTGTGTCTCTTGTCCGTCCTTTCAGTCGGAGTCTTGCCATGCGTACCCCCCTTCTTCTGCTGTCGTCCTTCGTCGCCCTTGCGCTCGGCGCAGGCGCTGCCATGGCGCAGGAGCGCCCCGCGGCTGCCCCGGCCGCCGCTGCCCCGGCCGCCGCTGCCTCGGCCGCCGCTGCCTCGGCCGCCAAGCCCATGGATTGCAATGCCGGCGCCATCAAGCGCCATGACCATGCCGCCGAGCGCAATGCGCCGCCGGCCAAGCCCATGCCCTGTACCCCGGCCGAAGCGGCGTCAGGCAATCAGGCCAAGAAGGCCCAGCCCCTGCACGACTACGCGAAGTTCCACAAGAACCAGTGACCGATGCATCGCGCCAACCAGGAGCCACTCGATGAACCACTCCCATGAACACGGCAACGGTCGCCCGTCCGGCCCGAACTGGTCCCGCGTCAACCAATGGCTGCTGTGGATCGGTCTGGCCGCTGCGGTGGCCTGGATGTTCTTCCGCCACAGCGCACACGTCGTGACATTGCTGCCATTCCTGATCCTGCTGGCCTGCCCGCTGCTGCACTTCTTCGGTCACGGCGGCCATGGCGGCCACGGCGGCGGGTCGGACACGAAGCCCAAGGACGACGCGCGCCAGTCCCCCACCGGTGGCCAGGGCGGCCACCAGCACTGAAACCCCAAGGAGTCCCGATATGCAAACCACTGAACTCAAAGTCGACGGCATGACCTGCGGATCCTGCGTCGCGTCGGTCACCAAGGCACTCAGGCGCGTGCCGGGTGTGCAGGACGTCGAGGTCGATCTCGGCAGCGGCATCGCGCGTATCCGCGGCGAGCACGCCGCGCACCAAGTGCCTGAACTGATCGCCGCACTCGGCGAGGCCGGCTATGGGGCGGGGCCGGCGACGGCCGCACCGGCCACGCACCGGCAGCACCCGGCCGGTGGCTGTGGCGCCGGGTCGGCCACCAAGGGCCGCGGCGGTTGCTGCGGCGGTTGAGAGGTCATGCCGATGCCCAGCACATCCACCGAGGCGATGGGTCTTGCGCCCGGTCGCCTGGCGGTCCACTACTGGCTGGACGCACTGTGGCGCGCCGCTGCGGCGGCCGACACGCTGCGCGAACGTGCAGCCAACATGAGCGCGCACGAGGCCGCGGGCATGCCGCCGCTGCTGCACTTCGAGTCCGAGCCGGTGGCGGTCGGGCGGAATCTCGATCCGCCGTCGAACTACCGACTGCTGCGCGTCACGCGCTGCGGCAGCGACGCGCTCGAGAAGCACGTGCGCAAGGGCGCTGCACCGGTGATCGTGGTCGACCCGCGCGCCGGGCATGGCCCCGGCATCGGTGGCTTCAAGCGCGATTCGGAAGTCGGCATGGCGCTGCTCGAAGGCCATCCGGTCTACTTCGTCGTCTTCGACCCGGAGCCGGTCGAGGGGCAGACGATGGGCGCTGTCGTGCAGACGCTGGCAGCCTTCATCGACATCGTTGCCAGGCGCCATCGCGGCAAGGCGCCCATCGTCTACGGCAACTGCCAGGGCGGCTGGGCGATCACGCTGGCCCTGTCGCATTGCGAGCACCGCGCGGCGCTGGCGGTACTGAACGGCTCGCCGTTGTCGTACTGGGCGGGCGAACGCGGCATCAACCCGATGCGCCTGCTCGGTGGCTTCACCGGCGGCGTCTGGCCGGCGCACTGGATGTCCGACCTGGGCAACGGCCGCTTCGACGGTGCCTGGCTGGTGCAGAACTTCGAGGCGCTGCGCCCCGAGGGCGTGTTCCGCAAGTACGACACGCTCTTTGCGCAGCCGGAAGCCGAGCGGGAGCGCTTCCTGGAGTTCGAGCGCTGGTGGAACGGCTTCTACCAACTCGCACGCGAGGAGATGCTGGCCATCGCCGCGGAGCTGTTCGTCGGCAACCGTCTCGAGGACGGGGAGGTCGTGGTCGATGGCCATTGCCGTGCCGACCTCAAGCGCATCGGGGCGCCGCTGGTGATCTTCAGCTCCTACGGCGACAACATCACGCCGCCGCACCAGGCGCTGGGCTGGCTCAAGGAAGTGTTTGCCATGACCGAGGATCTGGTGGCTGCCGGCCAGCGCGTCGTCTACCTGCTGCACAAGCAGGTGGGCCACCTCGGCATCTTCGTGTCGGCGGGCGTGGCGCGGCGCGAGCACCGCGCGATCCTGCACCACGCCGGAACGATCCAGGACCTTGCGCCCGGCCTCTACGAGATGGTTCTCGACGACGCCGCCACGGGCGACGCCGCCCCCAGTGCCCGCTTCGAACCACGCCGACTGGAGGACCTCCCGTTCGACGCCAACCCGGCCGGATTCGACAAGGTGCAGGCGCTGTCCGAGGCCGCCGAGCGTGCCTATGCGCAATGGGTCTCGCCTTGGGTGCGCATGGCGGTCACGCCCGAGTCCGCACGCCTGCTGCGAGACCTGCATCCGATGCGCGTCAGCCGGCAGGTCTGGTCCGAAAGGGCGACGCCGGCGCTGGCCTGGTTGCCGTGGATGCGGCAGTGGCTCGACCAGTGGGGCGCGCACGACCCGGACCGCAAGGCCAACCCCTGGTACCAGCTCGAGCGCGTCGGCGCGGACGCCTACGCGCAGGCCTGGGAGTCGTGGCGCACGAGCCGCGACCTCTGGGCCGAGCTGGCGTTCCAGCAGATCTACGCCCGATGACCAGCCGACCGATCGCCGAGAAGAGTCCCGCCATGAGAACCATCCCGCTGCCGGCGACATGCCGGAGTTTCGCGGCCACCATGTCGTTGTTGCTGCTGCTGGTCGCGATGCCGAGCCCGGCGCTGGCCCAGAGCCGGATGGAGCGGTCCGGCGTCACCCTCTACTGGGGGCTCGTGCCGGCCGCGGTCGTGGCGGACAAGCACGCGCTGGCCGAACTGCACGGCGGCCCACCGAGGGGCGGCGGCCAGGTGCACCACCTCGTCGTGGCGCTGTACGACAGCGCGAGCGGCCGCCGCATCGAGGACGCGGTGGTGCGCGCGCAGATCAGCGAAGTCGGCGTCGTCGACGAACCCGCGAAGTACCTGCTGCCGATGAAGGTGAACGACCAGGCCAGCTACGGGCAGGTCTTCGGCGTTGCCAAGGACGGGCCGTACCGGTTCCGGCTCTGGGTGCGGCTGCCGTCGCGGACCGACGAGATCGAGTTCAGGTTCGACGCCTGGTCGCCGCACCGCGCCGAGCGCTGAAGGAGAAGGCAATGACCACACCGACGAAGCCTTCCGGCACCGACCCGGGTCGCGCCTGGGCCCGGTGGATCTTCTGGGCGTTCGCGGCGGTGGCGCTGCTGCTGCTGGTACTGGAACACCGGGCGCATGTGCTCGGCTGGTGGCTGCACGCGCTGCTCGGACTGTGCATCGTGCTGCTGTACCTTGCCGTGCGGTATGCCGGTGACGAAGCAGGAAAGAGCGGCCCGGGCTGAACGCCGGCCGGCAAGCCCGCGCGACAGCACAGCAAGGCGATCCAATGGAAGCCATCGATCTTTGCCGCCGCAGGGAGCCTCGTGGCCGGCCTCGCGAACGCCTGCAGCCTGGCCCGCGGCGCGGCACTGCCGGCGTCCACGCATCGCACAGGAGAAAACCATGACTCAGGCAGTGCTTCATGATGGAACCGCTGCGTCGGCTGCCGCTGCGGTCGACCCGGTGTGCGGAATGACCGTGGATCCGGCCAAGGCGGCGGGGCGCGCCGAACACGGCGGGCGCATTTACCTGTTCTGTTCGGGGCACTGCCTGAGCGAGTTCCAGCGCGATCCGGCGCGCTACGCCGGCACTCCCGCGCGGGCACCCGCGGCCACGCCAGCGGCGACCCCGACTGCCGTCGCCGAGGACATGCATGCCGCCGGCCGCCCTCTGCAGACCGCGCTGCGACGCGCCGAGTCGGGCCAGGCGAAGGACCCGGTGTGCGGCATGGTGGTCGACAAGGCCACGGCGCTGCGCACCGACCGTGGCGGGCGCAGCTACTACTTCTGCAGCGCCGGCTGCCAACGCACCTTCGAGTCGCCCGAGGCCGAGCTCAAGTCGATGCGCACGCGGGTCACCATCGCGCTGACCGGCGTGCTCGCGCTGGCGATCATGCGCGCCGGCGCCTTCATCGCGCTGGCCACCGGCGCAACGCTGCTGACCTGGGTGCCGATTCCCGCGCTGCCCTGGTTCACCTGGGGCGTGTGGCTGTTCCTGCTCGTCACCCCGGTACAGTTCATCGGCGGCTGGGGCTTCTACGTCGGCGCCTTCAATGCGCTGCGCAACCGGTCCATCAACATGGACCTGCTGATCGCGCTCGGCACCTCGGTGGCCTATTTCTACAGCGTGGCGGTGCTGTTCTTCCCGTCGGTGCTGCCGGTGAAGGTCGAGGAGCGCGACGTCTACTTCGAGGTCTCGGCGGTGATCATCGCCTTCGTGCTGCTCGGCAAGTACATGGAGGAGATCATCAAGAAGCACTCCTCGGCGGCGGTGCGCAAGCTGCTCGACCTCAAGCCCGCGACCGCCCACGTGCTGCGCGGCGGCGAGGAGGTCGAGATCCCTGCCGAGCAGGTGATGGTGGGCGAGACGATCGTCGTGCGGCCGGGCGAACGCATCGCGACCGACGGCGTGGTGCTCGAGGGCTCGTCGTCGGTGGACGAGTCGATGCTCACCGGCGAGTCGATGCCGGTCGACAAGCAGGCCGGCGCGGCGGTGATCGGCGGCACGCTGAACCGCACCGGCAGCTTCCGTTTCCAGGCCACCCGCATCGGCGCCGAGACGGCGCTTGCACAGATCGTCAAGATGGTCGAGGACGCGCAGACCAGCAGCGCGCCGATCCAGCGCATTGCCGACCAGGTGACACGCTGGTTCGTGCCGGCGGTGGTCGGCACGGCGATCCTCGCGTTCGCGTTCTGGTGGCTGGCCGGCAACTTCCCGCAGGGGCTGCTCGCCTTCATCGCGGTGCTGATCATCGCCTGTCCCTGCGCCCTCGGCATCGCCACCCCGGCGGCGCTGATGGTGGGCGTGGGCCGCGGCGCGCAGGCCGGCATCCTGATCCGCGGCGGCGAGATCCTCGAGAAGGCCGAGCGGCTCACGACCGTGGTGTTCGACAAGACCGGCACGCTGACCCGCGGCGAGCCGGCGCTGACCGATCTGCTGCCCTGCGGGCACTGCGACCATGACCAGGCGCTGCGTCTGGCCGCCAGCCTGGAGGCCGGCTCCGAGCATCCGCTGGCCGAGGCCATCCTGCGCGGCGCCCGAGGGGCCGGCGTCGCGCCCTGCGCGGTGCAGGGCTTCGAGGCGGTGCCGGGTCATGGCGTGCGCGGCCAGGTCGACGGGCGCGAGGTGCTGCTCGGCAACCGGAGGCTGATGGAGGGCGCCGGCATCGACGTCGCGTCGGTCGGCCCGGACATGGAGCGCTTCCAGGCGGACGGCAAGACGGCGATGCTGCTCGCCTGCGACGGTGAGCTTGCTGCCGTGATCGCGGTCGCCGACACGATCAAGCCCGAAGCGCGCGAGGCCGTGCGCTCGCTGCGCGCCGAGGGCGTCGAGGTGGTGATGCTGACCGGCGACAACGCGCGCACCGCGGCGGCGATCGGCCGCGCGCTGGAGATCGACCGGGTGATCGCCGACGTGCTGCCCTCCGACAAGGCGCGCGTGATCAAGGAACTGCAGCGCTCCGGCAAGGTGGTCGCAATGGTCGGCGACGGCGTCAACGACGCCCCGGCGCTGGCGACCGCTGACATCGGCATCGCGATCGGGTCGGGCTCGGACGTGGCCAAGGAGACCGGCGGCATCATCCTCGTGCGCAGCGACGTGCGCGACGTGGTGACCGGCATCCGCCTGTCGCGCGCGACGATGCGCACGATCAAGCGCAACCTGTTCTGGGCGTTCATCTACAACGCGATCGGTGTGCCGATCGCCGCCTTCGGGTTGCTCAACCCGATCATCGCCGCCGCTGCGATGGCACTGTCCTCGCTGTCGGTGATCGTCAACTCGGCGCTGCTCAAGCGGGCGCGCCTGCAATGACGACGGAGGTCGCCATGGGATTCGTGAAGTGGCCCGAGTTCGCCAACCGCTGGATGTGGTTGTGTCCGATCCTCGCCGTGGTGATCGCCGCCGCATTGCTGTGGTCCTTCGGCTTCGCCTGGTGGAGTGCGCTGCTGGCCGCCGTCCTGCTCGTCTGTCCGGTACTGATCCTGTGGGGTGCCATCCAGGTCGCCCTCGACGAACGCCGATCTCGTCGGCGCCGCGGCGCCTGACCCCAGTTCCCTGGAGGGGTCGTTCATGGACAAGAAGCAGACGTTCTCGCTCTGGTACGTGTTGGCTGCCCTGGTGGGAATGATCCTGCTGCAGGAGTTTGTTGTCCCCCGGCACACGCAGACGCTGACCTACAGCGAGTTCAAGCAGGCGCTGGCGGCGGGCAAGCTCGATGACGTGGTCATCGCCGACGGCATCGCCACCGGCAAGCTGCGCGGCGACGGGCTGGAGCAGATCCTGCCGAAGGACAAGCTCGAGGCGCTCGCACGCGCCGGCGGCGAGCACGGCTTTGCCACGGTGCTGGTCAACGACCCCGGCCTGGTGGCACAGCTCGACGCGGCGAAAGTGCGCTACGGCAGCGTGCGCGAGAGCAAGTGGCTCGGCGCGCTTGTCTCCTGGGTCGCGCCGGCGCTGGTGTTCTTCGGCATCTGGTGGTTTCTGATGAAGCGCATGGGCAGTGGCATGGGAGGCATGGGCCACATGCTGGAGATAGGCAAGAGCAAGGCCAAGGTCTACATGCAGACCGAGACGGGGGTCACGTTCAAGGATGTCGCGGGCATCGACGAGGCGCGCGAGGAACTGATGGAGGTGGTCGAGTTCCTCAAGAACCCGGATCGATACAAGCGCCTGGGCGGCAAGATCCCCAAGGGCGTGCTGATCGTCGGCGCGCCGGGCACGGGCAAGACCCTGCTGGCCAAGGCGGTGGCGGGTGAGGCCGGCGTGCCGTTCCTGTCGCTCAGCGGCTCGGAGTTCGTGGAGATGTTCGTCGGCGTCGGCGCGGCGCGCGTGCGCGACCTGTTCGAGCAGGCGGCGGCCAAGGCGCCGTGCATCGTCTTCATCGACGAGATCGATGCGCTGGGCAAGGCGCGCGGCGTAGGCCTTACGGGTGGACACGAGGAACACGAGCAGACGCTGAACCAGCTGCTCGCCGAGATGGATGGCTTCGACACCAACCGCGGCGTGATCATCCTTGCCGCGACGAACCGGCCCGAGGTGCTCGACCCCGCGCTGTTGCGGCCGGGCCGCTTCGATCGCCATATCGCGGTGGATCGGCCGGACCTGAACGGGCGGCGGCAGATCCTCGAAGTGCATGTGAAGAACGTCAAGCTGGCGCCGACCGTCGACCTTGCCGTGCTCGCTGCGCGCACGCCCGGTTTCGCGGGCGCCGACCTGGCCAACCTGGTCAACGAAGCGACGCTGCGTGCGGCCAAGCGCGGCAAGGACGCGGTGGAGATGCAGGACTTCGAGGAGGCGCTGGACCGCATCGTCGCCGGCCTCGAGAAGAAGAACCGGGTGATGAACCCGACCGAACGCAAGTTCGTCGCCTACCACGAGGCCGGCCACGCGCTGGTGGCCGAACACCGCAAGAACGCCGACCGCGTGACCAAGGTGTCGATCATCCCGCGCGGCATCGCGGCGCTCGGCTATACCCAGCAGTCGCCGACCGAGGACCGCTACCTGATGCGCCGCAGCGAACTGCTCGACCGGCTCGACGTGCTGCTCGGGGGGCGGGTCGCCGAGCAGCTGGTGTTCGATGATGTGTCCACCGGAGCCGAGAACGACCTGCAGCGTGCCACCGATCTGGCGCGCCACATGGTCACGCACTACGGCATGAGCGAAGCGCTCGGCCTGGCCACCTATGACGCACGCCCGAGGCCGCTGTACCTGAACGGCCCGACCTTGCCCGAGCCGCGCACGTTCAGCGAGCGCACTGCCGAGGCGATCGACGGCGAGGTGCGCCGACTGCTCGACGAGGCGCGCGAGCGCGTGGCGCAGACGCTGCGGGCAAACCGCGCGACGCTCGAAGCGCTGGCCGCGCTGCTGCTGGAGAAGGAAGTGGTGGACCGGACCACGCTGGACGGCCTGATGGCGTCGAATGCTGCGCCGGCTCAGTTGCGTGTGGCCGCCATGGCACTGCCGCCGGCGGACCGTGAACCGTGACAACGCGCCGCCCAGGCCCTCCGCGCATTGTCCAGTACAGCAAGGGACAGACGATGGACAACAACCTTCCCTGGGTCGCCGAGCGCGTGCGGCTGTTCCGCGAGTCCGACGCCGAGTTCGCCCGATGGGCGCACGGCTACGGACCCATAGTGCACAACGACCTGACGCAACTGCGCGTTCACGACCTGGCGCAGGTGCTGCTCGCCGGCGGCAAGGTCGGCGACACGGCGAGCGTCTACCGCACGCTGCGGGCCGCGGATCGTCTCGCGGCAGCCGGTATGTGGCTGACCGTGCACATGACCTACGCCGACAAGGTCCATCCCGACGGGCGCGAGATGGCAGCCGAGGACTTCAAGGAGACGCCCGAGGGCCACACCGGCGGCTCGCTGAACATCGTGCCGGCCTACGTCGGCTACCTCGCCGCGAACGCGCTCAGCGGCCTGACGCGCGGCTGGCTGATGGGCCAGGGCCACTGCGTGGCCGGCATCGACGCCTGCAACCTTCTGGTGGGCAACATGACGCCGCGCCACGCCGAGCGCTACGACCGCAGCGAGGGCGGTCTGACGCGCTTCGCCCGCGACTTCTACAGCTACGCGATCGACGCGGCCGGGCGGCCGGCCTCGCCGCTGGGCAGCCACGTCGGGCCGAACACCGCCGGTGGTCTGTCCGAGGGCGGTTACCTCGGCTTCGCGGAACTGCAGTACGTGCACATGCCGCTGCCGGGCGAGCGGCTGGTGGTGTTCCTCAGCGACGGTGCCTTCGAGGAGCAGCGCGGCAGCGACTGGGCCCCGCGCTGGTGGCGCGCCGAGGACTGCGGCTTTGTCGCCCCGTTCATGATCCTCAACGGACGCCGCATCGAGCAGCGCAGCACGATGCAGCAGCAGGGCGGCCAGGCGTGGTTCCGGCAGCACCTGCGCCTGAACGGATTCGATCCGATGGAGATCGACGGCACCGACCCGGCCGCGTTCGCGTGGGCCGTGCACGCGATGGAGGAGCGGCTGGCGGCCTGCGCGGCCGCGGTCACAGCCGGGAGCATCCGCTATCCGGTGCCGCTGCACTATGCCGTCGCCGAGGCACCGAAGGGCTTCGGCTTTCCGGGGGCGGGGACCAACGCCGCCCACAACCTGCCGCTGGCCGGAAATCCACGCGTCGACGCGGTCGCGCGGCAGCAGTTCAACGAGGGTGCACGTGCGCTGTTCGTACCGGCCGCCGAACTCGACGAGGCGCTGGCCGCTCTCTGCCGTCATCGGGATCAGCAGCGTCCGCTCGAGCGCGACCACCCGCTGGCACAAAGACGCGTCGTTGCGCCCGCGATGCCGGCGGCGCAGTGGCACGCGGTCGGCGCGGGCCAGGTGTCACCGATGGGCGCGCTGGATGCGGCGTTCGCCGCCATAGTGCAGGCCAACCCCCAGTTGCGCCCACGCGTCGGCAACCCCGACGAGTTGCGCAGCAACCGGATGGGCCAGACGCTGGACCTGCTGAAGCACCGCGTCTTCGCGCCCGAGCCCGGCCTGGCCGAAGCGGTGGACGGCGCGGTGATCACCGCCCTCAACGAGGAGGCGGTGGTCAGCGCGGCGCTGGGCAACAAGGGCGGCATCAATCTCGTGGTCTCCTACGAAGCCTTCGCCGTCAAGATGCTCGGCGCACTGCGCCAGGAGATCCTATTCGCCCGCCATCAGGCGGAAGCGGGCAACCCGCCGGGCTGGCTGTCGGTCGTCACGGTCGCCACCTCGCACACCTGGGAGAACGGCAAGAACGAGCAGTCGCACCAGGACCCGACGCTGGCGGAGGCGCTGCTGGGCGAGATGTCCGACACCGCGCGCGTGCTGTTCCCGGTCGATGCGAACAGCGCGGCAGCCGCATTGCGTGCCGCCTACGGCACCCATGGGCAGTTCTGGACCCTCGTCGTGCCCAAGCGGCCGATGGCCAACCGGCTGACCGGCGAGCAGGCGCAGCGCCTGGTCGAAGAAGGCGCGTGCGTGGTGAAGGCCTGCCGGGTGCCCGAAGGGCCCGAGGTGCTGCTGATCGCCATCGGCGCGTACCAGTTGCAGCAGGCGCTGCTGGCGGCCGACCGACTCGATGCCGCCGGGCATCGCACTGCGGTCACCTGCGTCGTGGAGCCCGGCCGCTTCCGGCTGCCGCGCGACGAGCGCGAGCGCCACTTCGTCGCCAGCGAGGCGGCGCTGGAGAAGCTGTTCCCCGCCGCGGCCACAGCGCGTGTCATCGTCTCGCATATGCGGCCGGAGCCGACGCTCGGCGTGTTGCGCCGCATCGATGCCGGGCCGCGGCGGACCCGCGCGCTGGGTTATGTCGCGCGGGGCGGCACGCTGGATGTCGCCGGCATGCTGTTCGCGAACCGCTGCACCTGGGCGCACGTGGCGGCCGAGGCTGCTTCCGCGCTCGGCGTCGATGCGGCGCAAGTGCTTGGCGCCGACGAATGGGCCGCGGTGCGCGGGCTCGGCGATCCGCACACCGTGATGACGGCGCGATGACCCGATCGGCCCCGCGAGCTCCGGCAAGACGACGCTGCTGAAGCTCATCGGCGGGCGCGACCGCCCGACGAGCGGTCGCGTCTTTCTTCGCGTCTACCCGATCGCGACCGGCCCGGGCCGCGACCGGCAGCCGATAGTCGTCGGGCATGTCGGCCAGGCCGGCGAGCGCCATGTCGTCCTGCGGGCGAAGCGCGCCGGCGGGAGCGCTTGCCGATGACCTCGCAGCAACTGGCGGCAGCCCTGATCGTCAGCGCCGCGCGTGCCCGCCGGCGATGGAGAACGTGAATCGGATGGCGAGCGCATAGCCTGCCAGCGCGAGCAACGGCATGCCGCCCCACTGCGGGCCCACGGCGTGCTGCATCAGCAGGCTGGAGGCAATGTACAGCCCGAGCGTCACCAGCGCGAGCGCGACGCGGCGGCTGGCACGCTCGACGCCCTCCTGCAGGCGCGCGTCGGGCACGATCGCGATCTCGAACAGCCGCTCGCGGGCGAGAGCGCCGTGCAACCGCCGGGCCACCAGTGCAGACAGGTCGCTCGCCGCGCTGCCCATCTCGAAAGCGAGGCGCTTCGACGCTTCATGCTGCGGTGCCTGGTGCATCGAGCCGGCCGCGGCGTGACGCGACAGCGTCTCGAAGATCGAGAACCCCGGTGCCAGTGCGCGCACCGTGCCTTCGAGGAGCAGCATCGTGCGTGTCAGCACGAGCAGGTCCGTGGGCAGGCGCAGGGCTTGTGAACGACCGGCGGCGACCAGCCGTCCGAGTGCGGCCGGCAGTGACCATTCGCGCAGCGGCCGCTCTGCACCCTCGGCCAGCAACGACTGCACCACCGGCAGGAAGGCGCGGCGCTCCACCTGGTTGCCCACCAGGCCCAGATCGAGCCAGGCGTCCACCACCCAGTCGGCATCCTGCTCGACGAAAGCGAGCGCGAACGCCGTCAGCGCGCGGCGCAGGCGCCGGTCCAGGCGGCCGACGATGCCGAAATCGTGGAGGCAGACGCGCCCGTCGGCCACGACGAACAGATTGCCCGGATGGGGATCGCCGTGGAACAGGCCGTGCTCGAAGAGTTGAGTCACGTAGCTGTCGACGAGGCGGCGCGCGCAGGCCTCGCGCTCGGGTGCGGCGACGGCGTCGATGCGCACACCGCTGCTGAAGCGCTGCACCATCACCGAAGGTGTGTACAGACCGTCGATCACGTCGGGGATGACGATGTCGGGCGATCCACGCCATGCATCGGCAAAGCGTCGCACGAAGCGGGCCTCGCGTGCGAGGTCCATCTCGAGCCGCAGGTTGCCGGCGATCTCGTCGACGATCGCCACGAGACCCCAGCGCCGCAGCGGTGGCAGCAGGGCCTGCGCCACGGTGGCCACCATGTGCAGGATGCGCATGTCGGATGCGACGGCCTCGGCGGCGCCTGGCCGCCGGATCTTGACGATCACCTCGGTGCCGTCGAGCAGCGCGGCGCGGTGGATTTGCGCCACCGACGCCGCCGCCAGCGGCGCCAGGTCGAAGCGCGCGAACAGCCGCGAGCAGCAGCGGCCGAACGCGGATTCGACAGCCTGCAGTGCCTGCTGGGACGGAAAGGCTCCGACGTGGTCCTGCAGCCGCGCCAGGGCCTGCTGCGCCGCCTCGGGCAGCAGGTCGGCGCGCAGGCTCAGGTGCTGGCCGAGCTTGACGAAGGTCGTGCCCAGCCTCTGCAATAGGGCCGCGAAGTGTTCGGCCGCGCGCTGGTCGTCGCAGCGCATCACGCCGCGGTGCCAGCCCCACCAGCACACGAAGCCAATGAACGCCCGGCTGATGCGCAGCGCGCGCCACAGCGCAGAGCGGCGCGGCAGCGGCCGGGAGTGGGCCTGCGAGGTATCGGCCATGTCAGGGCAACCCCTGTCTCGCTGGGCCGGCCCGTCGCGGCGCGGCACCGCCCTTCACGGCCCGGTACAGCGAGATGATGCCGAAGGCGGTGGCGAAGCGGCGTGTTTCCTCGACCTGGCGGAAACCCACGGACCCGAACAGCACCGGCAGCAGTCCGGCGACGTTGTCGCTCGTGGTGTCGAAGCCGTCGAGAAGCTGCACCGCCAGGAACGCGGCGCGGCTGGCCGGGCCGCCCGCGCGGCCCCAGTCGGCGACGTGCAGTTCCCCGCCAGTACGCAGCACGCGGTGCATCTGCTGCGCGGTCAGCAGCTTGTCGCCCCACGGCAGGTGGTGGAAGAAGTGGCTCGACAGCACGCGGTCGAAACGTCCGTCGGCATACGGCAGGGCGGAAGAGCGGCCCAGGTCGAACGCGATGTCGGCGCCGGCGTGCCGTGCCTTGCGCGCCGCGATGGCGAGGACCGCGGGGTCGGCGTCGAGTGCCGACACCTGCACGCCCGGGTGTCGGCGCTGCGCCGCGATGACCAGCGTGCCGGTGCCGCAGCCCACGTCCAGCACCTGCTGGCCCGGCTCGATGGCCGCCTGGTCGAGCAGCGCCCGCTTGATAGTCCGTTCGCGTGTGGTCAGTGCCACCACGCGGTCGTACAGCGGCGTGAGCGCGTGAAAGCCGAGCGCGGGCGTGAAGCCCTTTGTCCGGTCCATCAATGTGCCTCCAGTTCCCGTGCCGCGCCGCGGACCCGCGCGGTCCGGCGCGCATCGGCGAAGTACAGGAGCACGATGACGCTGAGGACTCCGGCGAAGAAGCACCACACCGAGATGAACCAGGTGGCGTAGAAGGCGTAGGCCGCCACCGCGGAGACGAACGCGGCGACGCCGAAGGCGACCACCCGCGCGTGGCTGGAGAACATCAGGCTCGCGCAGGTGCCCAGCAGGTACAGCGACATCGCGGCCAGCGCATAGAAGTGCGGCGACTCGTAGGCGATATGCCGGCCGGTCACCGTGGCGACGATCGGCAGCTTGAACAGCGTGGCCAGCAGGTACAGCCCCACGGCGCTGCCGGCGATGGCGATGGCGATCAGTAACCGCCGCCGCCAGCGCACGGTCTCCAGCGCCAGCGCGGCCAGCGGCACGTAGATCGGCCACAGCACGTGCGAGAAGAACGAGTAGGCGTGCGTCAGCACCGTGTTGAGCAGCGGCGCGCGGTCCGGGAAGGTCAGCCAGAGCGCGCCTTCGAGCAGCTGCTGGATGCCGAAGAGGACCGGAATCCAGGCGTACGGCAGTTCCGAGCGAACACGCGCACGCCGCACGGTGGCTGCGCCGACGATCAGCAACGCGGTGCCGGCGGTGAAGCTGGCTTGCGCCGAGAAGCACATCAGCAGGCCTCCTGCAGGAGCGCGGCGATCGGGTGGGCGCGCGAGTCACCGGGCGTCGTCACCGCCGTCCCCTTGACGATGTGGTGTCGTCCCGCTGAGCCGGCGCGGTCGACAGGGCACGGGCGACGATGACGCGCAGTGCTTCGGCATGCCGCTGACCGCGCCGCAGCGCACGTTCCGGAAAGCGCGAGGCCAGCCACGCATACACAAGGTACTTCGCGAGCTTGCCGATCCACAGCGCAAGCACCACCTCGACGATCGGCAGCCTCGAGATGCCGGCGAACATCAGCGCCGGCGTCAGCGGCAGCGGCGTGGCGGCGATGACGAGCAGGGCCACGACGCCGTAGGCAGACAACCAGCCGGTGGCGTCGCTCCAGGCGGACGAGCGCACGACGTCGGGGTAGGCGGCAAGCAGCCGGGTCCAGCCGAGGTGGTGGAACATCAGGTACAGCACGGCAGCGCCCAGCGCTGCGCCAAGACTGGCCCCTACGGCGATCGCGCCCCAGCGGCGCCGCGCCATCAGCACCGCCGCCACCAGCAGGGTTGCGAAGGGCACGGACATCGACAGTGTCGCGGCGATCGCCACGGTGCCGACCACCACGGGGAACGCACGGCTGTCGGCCCGTCGCAGCAATGTGCGCATCAGCCCCGATTCGAGCGCGCCGCGCAGCACGGGATGTCTCCATCATGGCTTGCGCGTGACCGGGCGCTGGCCCAGCTCGACCACCAGCGAGACGGCCTCGCGGCCGCGCAGGATCCTGAACTGCGCCTGGGTGCCGGGGCTCAGCGCGGCGGTCTCGTCGGCGCCCTCGACGACGTGGTTGTTGGTCAGGATGAAACCCTGGGCGGCCACGATGACGCCGGAGCCGAGGCTGGATTGGCCCTGCGCCGCCTCCTCGTCGGAGCCGCCATAGGGCCGCAGCCAGCCGGGCAGTTGTCGTGGTGGTGCCTTGCGCGTGTAGACGTTGACGACCGAGGCCGAGGCCTTGGCCGCTGCGGCCCGGAAACCCTCCTCGAGGCGTGTCACGACGGCCTTGCCGTCAGGTGCGAAAACCGGCAGGTCGGCATGAGGCGCCTCACGAAGCGCCACGACGTCGGGGCGGGCCGGCGCTGCGGGCTCGGACCCGAACGCCCTCCAAGCGATCAGCAGACCCGCCGACACCGCGATCACCTGCGCGATGAGGAGCCACAGCCGCCAGACAAGCGACGGTCGAGGGTTGTTCACGATGCGATTGCTTCCATCAGTCCTTCCAGGGCGCGCGCCATCGGCTCGACGACGCTGATCTCGTTGGAGGCGTGCGGCACCGTGTTGCAGGTCAGCACGCGGGCCGGCCCGCTGGCCAGAAGTCCCTCGTACGCGCCCGGCGAGAACAGCGCGTGCACGCCGATGCACAGCGGCGCCGGCAGGCCGACGCGGCGCACGCTGGCCACCGCCTGGATCATGGTGCGTGCGCTCGAGACGATGTCGTCGATCAGTACCGGCTGGCGGTCCTGCCAGGCCGACACGTCCGGCAGGCTGACCTCGACGTCACGGTCGCCGCGCCGGATCTTCTGCAGCACGGTCCAGGGCGCGCCGGCGGCGGCGGCGACCTCAGCGACCCATTGCTCGCTCTCCGAGTCGGGGCCGATCAGCAGCGGGCGCTCGACCTGTGCCGCGACCCAGCGGGCGATCAGCGGCGCCGTGTGCACGACACGCGTCGGGATGCGGTAGATCTCGTCGAGTGCGTGGTAGCGGTGCAGGTGCGGATCGGCGGTCACGAGCGCGTCGAAGGCGGTCGACAGCAGCGCCGCGTAGGAGCGCGACGTCACCGCCTCGCCGGCATGGAAGCGCCGGTCCTGCCGCAGGTAGGCGAGGTACGGTGCCGCCAGCAGCACCTTCGCCGCGCCGAGGTCGCGCGCGGCGTCGGCTGCGAACAGCAGCGGCAGCGTCTTCTCGTCGGGCCGCGCGAGGCTGCAGGTGAGCACGACGCTTCGGCCCGTCACGTCGGCGTCCAGCCGGACCAGCGACTCGCCGTCCGGAAAGCGGTGCAGGTCCAGGCCGGCACGTTCGGCCTGCAGTGCGCGCACCAACCGGTCGGCAAACGCCTCGTCGCCGGGCAGATGGAAGACGATCGGTCTCAAGACACCTCCGAGATCCGGAAGATGGGCGGGCGGGCATCGACGTACTGGCGGGCGTAAGCCAGTTCCCCCGGAGCCTGCGCATGCAACGTGAAGATCGGCTGCCCGGCTTGCACGACATCGCCGAGGCGGGCGTGCACGTCGACGCCGGCGGCCGGTGCCTTTGGCGCGCCGGCGAGCTTGGCGGCTCGCGACAGCACGCGGTTGTCGATCGCTGCAATGCGCCCCGACGAGTGCGCCTCGACGACCTGCCGGTGCGACGCCAGCGGCACCTCGCGCAGGCCGCCCTGGGCTTCGCAGATGGCGGCGAACTGCGACCAGGCCCGACCGTCGGCCAGAACCTCGGTCGCCAGTCGCAGGCCGTGGCCTTCCGGCGCCGCGCCACCCAGTTCGAGGATGTCGCCGGCCAGCCGCAAGGCGCGCTGCCTCAGGTCGTCGGGCGCATCGGCCTCGCGGCGCAGCACGGCCAGCACGTCGCGCGCCTCCAGCGCCGGGCCGATGCCGCGCCCGACCGGCTGCAGGCCGTCGGTGACGCGCAGCGCCACCTGCAATCCGATGGCCCGGCCGACCTCGATGAGGCGGCGTCCGAGAGTCTGCGCGGCCTCGGCGCTGCGGACCTTGGCCGTCGGCCCCACCGGCAGGTCGATCAGCACATGCGTCGAGCCGGCCGCCGCCTTCTTGGACAACACGGAGGCGACCAGTTGTCCCTCGCTGTCGAGATCGAGCGGGCGCTCGACGCGGATCAGGATGTCGTCGGCCGGGCTCAGCCGGACCGAGCCTCCCCAGACGATGCAGGCGCCGGTTCGTTCCACCGTGCGCCGCATCGCGGCGATGTCGAGATCGACCGGTGCCAGCACCTCCATCGTGTCCGCCGTGCCGGCGGGCGACGTGATCGCGCGCGACGAGGTCTTGGGCATCGTCAGCCCGCAGGCCGCGACGATGGGCACGACGAGCAGCGTTGTGCGGTTGCCCGGCAGGCCGCCGACGCAATGCTTGTCCACGACCCTGTCGCGGCCCCAGTCCAGCCGTTCGCCCACGTCGATCATCGCGCGCGTCAGCGAGACGGTCTCGTCGAGATCGAGGCGGTCGCCCGCGCAGGCGGTGATGAAGGTGGCCAGGTGCAGATCGGAGTAGCGGCCGGCCGCGATGTCGCCGATGACGGCGCTAAAGGCACCGGCATCGAGGCGGTGGCCGTAGACCTTGGCGCGGACATGGCTGAGCGATTCGAGGACCGGCGCGTGGCTGACGGTGAGCCACTCGCCCGGCTGCGGGTTAAGCGAAGCCCACGCTGCTTCGGACAGGCCCGCGATGCCATGCCCGAGCCAGGGGCCGTCCACCACGCTGAGCGTGGCCACGATGCTGTGCGCGCCCGCCGTGAGCTGGACTCGGGCCTGTGTCGTGAAGCCCTCGGAGCGGCAGACCGCGCAGTCGGGCCGCATGTAGACGACCGGCTCCTGGTAGGTGTCGATGCCGGTGCGCCAGGCGCGCAGCGCGTTTTCGGCGCCGTCACCGTGCGCGGGCTTCGAGTCCGCGCTCGTGTCCGGGCCCATGTCCGCACTCATGCCAGCTCCACCGTTTCCAGGTAGTCCGGCACGCGGCAGGGCCAGCCCAGTTCGTGCTCGATGCGCGAACGCATCGCGTCGGCCGCCGCCGGTTCACCGTGGGTGATGAAGGTCTGCGTCGGCGGCGCGTCGAAGCCGCGCAGCCACTGCAGGATCTCGCCGGCGTCGGCATGCGCGGACAAGCTGTCCAGCGCCGCCACCTCCGCATGAATCGGCACGTCCTCGCCGTGGATGCGTACGGAGGTGGCGCCGTGCAGGATGGCGGCGCCGCGCGTGCCGCCGGCCTGGTAGCCCGCGAACAGGATCGTGTTGCGGCGGTCGGGCGCGAAGGCCTTGAGATGGTGGACGACGCGCCCGCCCGTGGCCATGCCGCTGGCCGAGATGATGACCATCGGGCCACGCCGCGCGCTCAGCGCGCGCGAGTCGTCGGGCTTGTTGACGATCGTCGCCGCATGGCACATCGCCTCGCACTGCTCGGGGCTCAGGCGGTGCTCGCCGCGGTGCGCGTGGTAGATGCGCGTCGCGTCGGTGGCCATCGGGCTGTCGAGGTAGACCGGCAAATGGTGGATGACGCCGCGCTCCTTGAGCAGGTGGATGCAGTACATGAGGTTCTGCGCCCGCCCGACGGCGAACGCCGGAATCACCACGACACCGCCGCGCGCCGCCGTGCGGTTGATCACCTCGCCGAGCTCGAGCAGCGGATCGCTCGCCTCGTGCTGGCGGTCGCCATAGGTCGACTCGACCACGGCGTAGTCGGCACCCGGAACGCGCGCCGGTGCGGCCAGCACCAGGTCGTTCGGACGACCGATGTCCCCGGAGAACAGGATCGACCGCCGACCGTCGTCGATCTTCACGAAGGCCGAACCCAGCATGTGCCCTGACGGGTCCAGGCGTGCCTGCAGCCCGGGCGCCGGGTCCCACGGGGTGCCGTAGGGCCGCGGCACGAACTGCTTTAGGCAGCGCTCGGCGTCTTCGCGGGTGTACAGCGGCAGCGCCGGCTTGTGCTTGGAGAAGCCGCGGCGGTTGGCGTACTCGGCTTCCTCCTCCTGCAGGTGGCCGCTGTCGGGCAGCAGGATGCGACACAACTCGTAGGTCGCCTCGGTGCAGTAGACCTTGCCCTTGAAACCCTGCCTTGCCAGCAGCGGCACGTAGCCGCTGTGATCGATGTGGGCATGCGTCAGCACGATGGCGTCGATCCCGGCGGCCGGCACGGGCATCGGTGCCCAGTTGCGCAGCCGCAGTTGCTTGTAGCCCTGGAACAGGCCGCAGTCGACGAGCAGCATCGCGCCCTCGTGGCGCAGCAGGTACTTCGATCCGGTAACGGTGCCGGTGGCGCCGAGGAATTGCAGTTGCATGGAGGTCCTCTTCGGGTGTGTGTTCAGAGCAGGAGCGGGGCGTCGGGCAACTCGTTGCGGTCGCCGGGCGCGAGCGGGAAATGGCGCGTGACCAGCTGCGTGACGGCCTCGATGCCTTCGACGGCGCCGCGGCCGAAGTCGCCGGCGCCGAAGTGCGTTTCCATGCCGCGGCAGATCAGGGACCAGGCCTCGGCGCCGGCCTTGGCATGGATGCCCCGGTCGGCGACGATCTCGACCCGCCGGTCGGCGAGCAGCACATAGATCAGCACGCCGGTGTTGTGCTCGGTGTCCCAGACGTGCAGCCGCGCGAATATTTCGATGGCGCGCTCGCGCGCCGTCTGGTCGCGCAACAGCGGCAGACCGTCGAGTGCGCCTTCGACGACAAAGCGGATCTCGCCCGCATGGGTAGCCTCGCTCGCGGCGATGGCCTGCTCGATCGAGCGGAGCGCAGATGCGGGGAAGGCGCGGCGCACATGCGCCGCGGTTGTCGCAAGGTGGCGCAGGATTCGTGGCACATCCATCGTCACCACCTGCCGGACGAACCGCCTCCGCCAAAACCGCCGCCACCGCCCCTGAACCCGCCGCCTCCGCCAAAGCCGCCGCCACCGCCAAAGCCGCCGCCTCGGTGTCCGCCGTGCCGGTGCATGCCGCCGTGACCACCCATGCCGATGCCCAGCAGCGTGACGAAGAAGCCGGTCAAGCCCGCGGTCGCGGCGACGGCCAGCGTGCCGAGTGCGAACCAGGCCACGGCACCCAGCACGCCGCCGACCACCAGGGCCCCGGGCACCCGGCCCAGCACCTGCCGCAGCACGCCGCCGAGCACCAGCGCGACGATGAACAGCACGGGCCAGCTTTGTCCGAGGCCGTCGTCGGCAGATGCCGGGCCGCGCCGCGTCGGGGCCGGCAGGGCTTCGCCATCGAGGACGCGCACGATCCGGTCGAGCCCTGCAGTGAGGCCTCCATAGAAATCGCCCTGCCGGAACCGGGGGGTGACGACCTCGGCGATGATCCGCGCTGCCGTGGCATCGTTCAGTGCGCCTTCGATCCCGTAGCCGACCTCCAGCCGTATGGCGCGGTCGTCCTTCGCGACCAGCAGCAGCGCACCGTCGTCGACCTTGCGCCGGCCCAGCTTCCACTGCTCGACCACACGCAGCGCGAAGGGCTCGATCGCCTCCGGCCGCGTGGTCGGCACGATGAGCACCGCGATCTGCGTGCCCTTGCGCTCCTCGAACGCGCGCAGCGTTTGCTCGAGCGCGGCGCTCTGCGGTGCCGTCAGCGTGCCGGTCAGGTCGGTTACCCGACCTTGCAGAGGCGGCACCGGGATCAGTTCCTGGGCAGCGCCCAGCGCGCTCCAGCACAGAAGCCAGACGACGGCGAGCCAACGCAGGAAGCGTCCGACAGGGACGCGGCTCGTTGTCACTTCCTGGCACCCGAGGCGCCGATGCCGCCGAGGTCGACCTTCGGCGGAGCCGCGAGCGCCGCCTCGTCGGCGACGCTGAAATTGGCCTTGACACCGTAGCCGAACACCATGGCTGTCAGGTTGCTCGGGAAGCTGCGGACCGCGACGTTGTAGTCCTGCACCGCCTTCACATAGCGGCCGCGCGCCACGGTGATGCGGTTCTCGGTGCCTTCGAGCTGCGCACGCAGGTCCTGGAAGCCCTGGTTCGCCTTCAGGTTCGGGTAGTTCTCCGATACCACCAGCAGGCGCGACAGCGCGCTGGACAGTTCGCCTTGCGCGGCCTGGAACTTGTTGAACGCCTCCGGGTTGTTGACCAGCTCGGGCGTGGCCTGGATCGAGGTGGCCTTGGCGCGCGCCTCCACCACCTTGGTCAGCGTCTCCTGTTCGAAGTTGGCCTCGCCCTTGACGGTGGCGACGATGTTGGGGATCAGGTCGGCGCGGCGCTGGTACTGGTTCAGCACCTCGGACCAGCTGGCCTTGATCTGTTCGTCGGTCGACTGGAAGGTGTTGTAGCCGCAGCCGGACAGCGCGAGCGTCAGCGCGGCGAGAAGGGCGGCGAGGAAGTGGCGCATGGTCAGGGCTCCTGGGGTTGTCATTTGGGAAGCGGCTCGGAAGAAACACGTGCCGACCGCGGCGCAGGGCCCTCGGCCGACCACCACGCGGGCCGCACGATCAGGCTGCCCAGCGTGGCCAGCAGCGGCAGCGCGAGCCACGCGAAGCCGAGCTGGGCCACCGCGCCGAAGAGCCAGCCGGCGGCCGCCGAACCGAGCGTCTGGCCGAAGCCCGCGGCCGCGGCCAATCCACCCATCGTCGTACCGAGCCGTTGCCGGGAGGCTCCGGCCGCGAGGTAGGCGAGTGTCGGCAACACGAGCCCGGTGCCGGCGGCCGTGAGACTGACACCGACGTACATCCAGGCGTTGCTGCGATGCTGGGCCAGCAGCGCCAGCCCGGCGATCGCCAGCAGGAGCCCGGCCGCCATCACGCCGCGGCCGGCGGCGCGCTCGAGCAGCCCGGTGAAAAACAGCAGTGCGTTGACGCCGAGCATCACCAGGCTGCACTGCGCGAACATCAGCGAGATCTCGCGCGGCGACAGCGTCGGGTGCTGCTGGCCCTGCAGCACGATGCCGAGCTCGAAGCCCGACAGCACGAACATGACCGCGCCGTTCAGCCCCCACAGCGCCATCGCGCGCCGCCGATCGGCAGACACGGACTGCACATCGTCCTCGGGGGCGGCCGGCGCGCCGCGCGGCAAGGTGACTGCCAGTCCGAGCATCATCAACGCGCCCAGCGCCGCCGACATCACGATCACGAGATCGGTCGGGTCGAGCGTACCGGCACCGACGCCGGCAAGTGCGCCGGACATCTGCGCGGCGGCGGCATCGAGTCCCGGTCCGAACAGGAAGCCCAGCAGCGACATCGCACCGAGCCACGCGAACCGGCGCGCGCGCTGGCCCTGCGGCGTGTGCTCGGCGACGAGCGCGGGCACCACCGGCACGACGGCCGCGACGAAGAAGCCGGTGGCCCCGCGCGACAGGTAGATGCCGGCGAGCCCGATCCAGTCGGGCTGCAACAAGGGCAGCAGGCTGGCGACATAGCCGACCAGGCCGATCATCAGGATGCGGCCCCGGCCCCAGCGGTCGGAGACCAGACCCCACAACGGCGCGCCGACCAGCACCCCGGCGGCATACAGGCCGCTGAGCAGCCCGACATGGCGTGCGACCTCGGCCTGGCCGTCGGCCGCCATCAGCGGCGCCAGCCAGGCCGGCAGCAGGGGCATCAGCGCGCCATAGCCCGCGGAGACGACGAAGACCGCGGCCGCCAGCCATCCCAGTTGCCATGCCCCCAGCCCGGGCGCTTCCGGCGACCGCTGGCGTTCGAGGCGGCCTGGGTTCGTCATCGCTGCAAAGCCGTGTCAGGTTCAGGCCGACGCGCCTTGCGCGACCGTCGAGGACGCGGCCGGCGCAGGGTGGGGGCTGCGGATGCCCGCGAGCCTGGTGCGCTTGAGCATCAGCGCGTTGATCGCGACGATGGCCGAACTGCCCGACATCGACAGCGCCGCCACCTCGGGCGACAGCGTGAACGGATAGAAGACGCCGGCCGCGACCGGGAAGGCGATCACGTTGTAGCCCACCGCCCACCACAGGTTCTGGTGCATCTTGCGCAGCGTCGCGCGCGACAGCTCGATCGCACCGACCACGTCGTAGGGGTCGCTCTTCATCAGCACGACCTGGGCGCTTTCCATGGCCACGTCGGTGCCGGCGCCGATCGCGAAGCCGACATCGGCCTGCGTCAGGGCCGGGGCGTCGTTGATGCCGTCGCCGACCATCGCGACCTTGTGACCCTGGGCCTGAAGCTCCTTGATCTTCGAGGCCTTCTCGCCCGGCAGCACGTCGGCGAGCACGATGTCGATGCCCAACTCCTTGCCGATGCGTTCGGCGGTAGCCTGGTTGTCGCCGGTGATCATCGCCACCTTGACGCCGCGCTCCTGCAGTTTGGCGATCGTGGCCCGGGAGCTCGGGCGCACCGCGTCGGCGATCGCGATCAGGCCGATCAGGCGGCCGCCGCGCGCCACGTGGACGACCGTGCGGCCGCCGCCTTGCAGTCGTGCGGCCTGCGCTGCCAGGTCCGCGAGTCCGATGCGCTCGGCTTCCATCAGCTTGCGGTTGCCGAGCAGCACGGCCTCGTCGCCGATCTTGGCGCGCGCGCCCTGCCCATCGATGTTGGTGAAGGCGGTCGCCGTCTCCGGCGTGTCGGAGCCGGTACGCTTCAGGATGGCCAGCGCCAGCGGGTGCTCGGAAAACTTCTCCACCGCGGCCGCGGTGGACAGCAGTTGCGCTTCCGTCACGCCCGGTGCCGACACCATCTCCACCACGTCCGGCTGGCCCAGCGTCAGCGTGCCGGTCTTGTCGAAGACCACCACGGTCAGCTTGGTGGCGTTTTCCAGCGCGGCGGCATTCTTGAACAGGATGCCGTTGCGCGCGCCGAGGCCGGTGCCTACCATGACCGCCATGGGGGTCGCCAGCCCGAGCGCGTCGGGGCAGGCGATGACGAAGACGGTGATGGTCAGCGTGAGGGCGAACAGCAGTGGCTGGCCGAGGACCCAGAACCACACCACGAAGGTCGCGAGTCCCAGGACGATCGCGATGAGGACCAGCCACTGCGAGGCCTTGTCGGCCAGCAGCTGGCCCGGTGCCTTCGAGTTCTGCGCTTCCTGGACCAGCTTGACGATCTGCGCCAGCGCCGTGTCGGCGCCGACCTTGGTGGCCTGATAGCGAAAGCTGCCGCTCTTGTTGATGGTCGCCCCGATCACCGCATCGCCGACCACCTTCTTGACCGGCATCGACTCGCCGGTGAGCATCGACTCGTCGACCTGCGATGCGCCGTCGGTGACCTTGCCGTCCACCGGGATCTTGTCGCCCGGCTTGACGACGACGGTCTCGCCGACCAGCACCTCGGCCGTCGGCACCTTGGTCTCGATGCCGTCGCGCAGCACGGTCGCCATCGGTGGCGCCAGGTCCATCAGCGCGCGGATCGCATCGGAGGCACCGGCCCGGGCGCGCATCTCCAGCCAGTGGCCGAGCAGGATGAACACCAGCAGCACGGCCGCTGCCTCGTAGAAGACCGGTCCTTCGTAGACGAAGGTGGCCCCGACGCTGTAGAGGTAGCCGGTGCCCACCGACAGCACCACCAGCGTGGCCATGTTGGCCACCTTGTTGCGCGCCGCGCGCCAGCCGGCGACGAAGAAGGGCCAGCCCGGCCAGGCGATGGCGCCGGTGGCGACGACGAAGAGGAAGAGCTTGCGATCCATCCCGAACGGCGTGGGGAAGTCGCCGAACATCTCGCCCATCGGCGAGTACAGGAACACCGGAATGGCGAACAGCAGCGCCACCAGGAAACGGTTGCGCATGTCGTTGGCCATGTCCTGCATCGACATGCCGGGCGCATGGCCCATGTCGTGCATCATGTCGCTCATCTGGTGCTCGGCTTCGGCACCGTGGCCGACGTGCGCCGCGTGTCCGGCGGGTGCTGCGGCAGCTGCGGCCTTGGTCGTGGCCGCGGCATGCCCGGCATGGGCGCCATGCGCGGCATGGCCTTCATGCCCCGCGTGCCCTGCGTGCGCACCGGCATGCCGCTCGGGCGGGCACACGTGCGCGGGCAGCAACTCGCCGCGACAGTGGTAGCCGCACTCGATGATGCGCTGGCGAATGTCCTCCAGCGAGGTCTTCGTCTCGTCGTAGTGCACGGTGGCGCTGCCGGCGACGTAGTTGACGTCGACGTGATGAACGCCGTGCAGCGCCGCGATCCGGCGCTGCACGCCGGCGGCGCTCAGGCTAGAGACCAGTTCGCCGACTTCTACGGTGCTTGTCTTCATGAAGGATCCTTTGGATGGGGTGGATATCAGCGGGCCAGGCGTCCGGCCTCGAGGCAATCGGGAGAGAACTCGAAAACGATCTCGGGGTCGGGGCGTAAGAGCCTGTCCTTCCGGCCGGCGTAGTGCAGCCGCGAGAGCATGTCGCGCATCAGGTTGAGACGGGCCAGGCGCTTGTTGTCGGCGCTCACGATGCGCCACGGTGCCGTCGCCGTGTGCGTCCGCGTCAGCATGGCGTCGCGGGCCGCGGAGTACGCCTTCCAATGCCTGACGGCCACCGCATCGACCGGGCTCGATTTCCACTGCTTGAGCGGGTCGCGGCGGCGTTCGTCGAGGCGCCTGGCCTGTTCGTCCTTGCTGATGTCGAGGTAGTACTTCAGCAGCTTGATGCCCGAGCCGACCAGCATCTCCTCGAACTTCGGCACGGACTGTATGAACTCTTCGTGCTGCTCCTTGGTGCAGAAGCCCATGACGTGCTCGACGCCGGCGCGGTTGTACCAACTGCGGTTGAACAGCACGAGTTCCTCGGCCACCGGCAGGTGCGGCACGTAGCGCTGGAAGTACCAGCCGCTGCGTTCGCGATCGGAGGGTTTGCCCAGCGCCACGACGCGGGTCTCTCGCGGGCTGAGGTACTCGACGATGCGCTTGATGCTGCCGTCCTTGCCGGCGGCGTCGCGACCTTCGAGCACGACCAGGATGCGGTCCTGACAGCGGATGAAGTGGCGCTGCAGCTTCACCAGCTCGACCTGCAGCACGTGCAGCTGCGCCTCGTACTCCTCCCTGGACAGGGATCGGTCCGAGGGCGCCGGAGCGTCGGACGCCGGTGCGCTTGCTCTGTCTGCCGCACCCTCGTGGGTACTGATCTTGTCGCGCTTCTCTTGCTTCTTGTGCTTCCTGGACATGGGCACCTCCTCAGGCTGCTGGATCCGCACCGATCAGCAGCACGGTCTCGGAGAGGAAACGGTGCGGCGGTACGGTCAGGTTGGTCGGTGCCGGCACGTTCTTGAACACGCGGCCGGCGAGGTCGAACTTCGATCCGTGGCAGGGGCAGTAGAAGCCGCCCGGCCACTGCGCGCCGATGTCCGGGCTGCCGGGCGTGGGCCGGAAGGTGGGGACGCAGCCCAGGTGGGTGCACACCGCCTCGATCACCGCCAGTTCGGGCCGGATCGAGCGCAGGTCGTTTCGTGCGGCTTCGGGCTGCAGCGACCGCCGCGACTGCGGGTCGGCGAGCAGGGTGTCGTGCCGCGCCAGCGCGTCGATCATCTCGGGCGTGCGGTGCAGCACGAACATCGGCCTGCCGCGCCACTCCACCGTGCGCAGTTCGCCCGGGCGCAGGCTGCCGACATCGACGTCGACCGGCGCGCCCAGTGCGCGCGCCTTCTCGCTGGGTGCGAGCGAGGCCACGAAGGGCACCGCGGTGGCAACTAGACCCGCGCCGCCGGCGGCGGTTGCCGCGCCGAGCCAGAGCCGGCGGTCCGCATCGTCCGGCGAATCGGCAGGGATGACGGAGTCCGTCATATCAATCTCCAGCAAGGCCGTACTGCGTTGTGGACCACGCGTCGACTGCGCATGTCTTTCGCACCCGATCGCCGGCCTCAGGTAGCCGGGGCGCGGTTTCCCAGTGCGGGAAAGAAGCGCGGAGTTCGAGCGGCGTAGGCTTCGAACTCGGCGCCGAAGCGCTCGCGCATCTCGCGCTCTTCCGTGACGGCCAGACGTCCGTACATGGCCACCAGGATCGGGAACATCGCCAACGTCAGCAGCGTGGGCCACTGCAGCAGGAAGCCCAGTAGGATCATCACGAACGCGACGTACTGCGGATGGCGGATGCGGGCATAGGGCCCGGCCGTCGCCAGCCGCTTGGCGCGCTGGGCGTGGTACAGCACGTTCCACGCGGCGGACAGAAGGTAGAAGCCCAGCCCGAGGAAGACGTAGCTGGCGATGTGCAGCACCCCGAAGTGCGGATCGCCCTTCTCGCCGAGCAGCGTCGACCACAGGTGTCCGCTGTTGGGCGACATCAGGTCCAGGTTGGGGTACTTCGTCTGCAGCCAGCCCGACATCAGGTAGATCGTCAGCGGAAAGCCGTACATCTCGACGAACAGCGCGACCACGAAGGCCGCGAAGGCCCCGAAGCTGCGCCAGTCACGACCGGTCTGCGGCTTGAAGAAGCTGAAGGCGAACATCAGGAAGATGGCCGAATTGAGGATGACCAGCATCCACAATCCGTAGCCGGGTTGGTCGTGGTTCATCTGCGGGTTCCATCGGTGGTGGTTGTGGCGCGGCGACTCGAAGGATCCGACCGGCGCTGGCAGGCGCGCACGAGGCTCACTTGGCCGGAGCCGCAGGCGACATGGGCATGCGGTCCATCATCATCTGCATCATCGACTGCATCATGTCCATGCGCTTCTCCATCATCTGCAGGCGCGCGGCGGTGTTGCCCGGCGCCTTGCCGGGCGCCATGCCTCCCATCATCGACATGCCTTCCTGCATGAGCTTCATGTGCTCGGCCATCAGAGCCTCGCGCTCCGCTGGCGTCTTCGCGCTGGCCATCTTCTCGTGCATCGCCTGCATGGCCTTCGTGTGCTTGTCCATCATGGCCATGTCGGGCATGCCCGCCGCCTTCCCTGCGGCCGGCGCGGGCGTCGCCGCGGATGCCGACCCGGCCGGGTGATGGGCCTTGTGGTGGTCGTCCTGTGCGAGCGAGACCGCCGTGGCGGCACTGAGCGTGGCGACAACGGCGAGGGTGCGGAAACGGATCATGGGAGCCTCCTGGAAGCGAGAGAACGATCGGTGGGCGTGCAGCCGGCCTGTGGCCGGTCGAGGGGTGATGCCGCCGTGGCCCGACTGTGCGGTCCGTAGCAGGCTACGGAGTCAAGAGGTCCGGGCCGGGCCGGGATGCACAGCGGGCCACCTGCAGCGGACGCGTTGAAGCGTCCGTCGCGACGGCCCGAGGTCGCGCGCTACAGCGCGAGCCGGGAGAACTGCACCCGCGGTGGGGGTGAGGGCGGCGGAACCGCCGCAACGACGGCGCGGACCAGGGTCGACGGCGACCTGTACAGGTCGCTGGCCTGCCGGTGAGGCGGAGGGACCAACGCCTGCAACTCAGGCGTGTCGAACTTGGGCAGTTGCTTCTGCAGGGTCTGCGAAGTCGCGTCGCAGGACTTCTGGCATGGTGCCTTGTCGCGGGGCTGGTCGTGCTGCGCTTGATCCGTCGCGTCGAATCGAGTCGCGTCGTTTGCCGGCGGCGCGTGCGTTCCGGCATGTGCCGGTTCATCGCGCGGTTCCGTCAGGCAGGCGTTCGCGACTCCCGACAGCAGCGCGAAAACCCACACGAGCAGCATCGTCAAGGCGATGCTGCACCGGTGGTGGCGGCTGGCGGTCAGAGTCATGTTCGGCAGGCTTCTCTGTCCAGTGTCTCCGCATACCGCATCGCAAACTTTGATCGCCGTCAAACCGGCTCTGGGGTCAACTACGGAATCCGGACGTAGCATTCGGGCATGAAAAGAAGGGCGGTTGCGGGGCTCTCGCCGATGGAGGCGCCTTCGCCCTTGACCATTGGGCGGCTTGCCAAAGCTGCCGGGGTGGGTGTGGAGACGGTACGCTACTATCAGTCGCGAGGGCTGCTCCGCGTGCCACCGGCCAACGGCGGCTTTCGCGTCTATGCTGCTGCGGCGATCGACAGGATCGCGTTCATCAAGCGCGCGCAGGTGCTGGGTTTCACCTTGAACGAAGTGCGCAGCTTGCTGGACCTGGAGGACGGCCGCAACCGCCGGGCCATTCAAGCGGTTACCCAGGCGCGGCTGGGTCAGATCGAGGAGAAGCTTGCGGATCTGCATCGAATGCGCGAGGTGCTATCCGAACTGCTGCATCGCTGCAGGCAGGCCGGACCAACGCAGGCTTGCCCGATCATCGCGACTCTCTCCGGCACGAGGCACTCGCCTGAGTGATCCCGAAGCCCGGGCCGTTGTGTCGAGCTGCGTGGCACGTGCAAGAGGTGCACCCCAAGCGCTTACCCGGGAAACGACGGGCTTCACCGAAATCAGACCGGTCCGGCGCTTGTCGCTCCGAAGCAAGCTGCGCTGCGCAACTTCTCAAAGCAGATGCTCGGGGACGAGCGCACCCAGCACGTCGCGCCACAGCTTCAGCCAGGGGCTGGCTACCGGCTCGACGCTGTGGACGACCGCCTCGCCGCCCTCCCGCGTGTGCCACTCGACACGCCGGCCCTCATCGCTGGGCACCAGTTCGAGCTTGTAAGCATGATGCGTGTCGGTGGCCTCGTCGAACAGCGCACCCAGTTCGGCGGCAAGATCGGGGCTGCGCACGGTGAGCCAGATCTCCCTGTTGTGAATGCGCGAGCGCGGGTCCTGGTTCAGCGAACCCACGATGGCACGGGTCCGGTCCTGCACCACGATCTTGGCATGCAGGCTGCCGGCCTGCGGCTGAAGCCAGCGGTGCGTCATGCCGTGCCTGCGGATTCCGGCCTGGGGCCGCATCTCGAACAGTTCCACGCCACTGGCCAGCAGGGTTTCGCGCCGGCGCGCATATCCGGCATGGGCGGCCAGCGAATCGGTGGAGTCCAGCGAGTTCGTCAGCACCGCCACCCGTATGCCGCGCCGGCGCATGTCGGCCAGATGGTCCAGGCCGTGCTCTTCGAACACCAGGTAAGGTGACACGATCAGCAGTTCGGACTGTGTACGCGCCCCTCCTGGGCGGTCTTCGATCCACCCGTGCTCGATGCCGGAAGGCACCGCGGTCTTTTCCTCCTCGGGCAGGTCGAAAGTGATGTCGGCGTCGGCCCATGCCAGCTTGCCGATCTTCGATTGCAGCCAGTCGGCTTCGGCCTGCGGGGTTGGCGGGACGAGCGCTGCGCAGGACGGCGAACTCCGGCAGGCGTCGGCGCGGGCCAGCAGCGACAGCCGCGAATGCTCGGCCGCGGCGGCGTCCAATGCGCCGCCGAGCCGCTCTATCGGCACCGCCGACGCGCTAATCCAGTAGGCATCGAAAGCACTCGACAGCTCGCCGACGATCGGTCCCGCTGAAAGCAGGTCGACATCGGAGAAGTTGCCGTCGTCGAGTCCGTCGAAGTACGCGTCGCCCAGGTTGCGGCTGCCGATGATGGCGACCGCGTTGTCCGCGATCCACAGCTTGTTGTGCATGCGCCGGTTCAGCCGCTCGGCGTCGGCGAGCAGTTCGCCCACACGCACCGGGTCCCAGTCGTCGCTCGTCCAGAAGGGGTTGAACAGCCGCACCTCGATGCCCGGGTGCAGGGCGTTGGCGCGCTGCCCGAACTGGCGGGTCGGCGGGTAGATGTCGTCCAGCAGGATGCGCACCCGCACCCCACGCTGCGCGGCGGCCTCGATGCGTAGCAGCAGCAGGTCGGTCGTCAGGTCGTTCGCGGCGCTGTAGTACTGCAGGTCGAGCGTGCGCTCGGCCAGGTCCGCCAGCACGGCCCGCGTGGCCAGGGCTTCGCGCCCCGAGACGATCAGCCGGAAGCCCGACTGGCCGGGGTGCATGGCTGCCTCGGCGAGCGACGCTCGCCCGAGCGCCGTGCGCTGGGGGTCGGGCAGAGCAAACGACGGTGTCGATGGAAGCTCGATGCGTGTCGTGCTGCATCCGCCTGCCAGCAGCAGCAGCGCGAGCATGACGAAACGCAACCAGGCGGCCAGCCCGCCTTGCGCTGGCTGATGGCTGAAGTGCCCTCTATGGTTCATAGGAAAGCTCGGCGCCGAAGCGCCCGACCCTTATCTGAAGTATTCAAGCCGTTGCCGGCCGCATCAATGGCGAAGTGAACGCCTCATGGCATCTCGCGGCTCGAATGCAGCAGCGCCGACGTGGTGTACCTAGCCAGGCCCCAGCCCGCCCACAACAGAACCACTCCGACAGCCAGGGCAAACAGACAAGGCGCGATGGCCAGCCCTCGTCCGTACGCCTGCACGGCAAGCAATGCGCCACCGAGCACCCACAGCCACACGCGCAGCTCGTGCATCGCGCCTGCCGGGCTGTCTCTGGCCGTGCAACACCAGCCTGCAGCGAGGGCGGGCAGCAGCATCGCAGCTGCTCCGTGTGGCGCCTGCGGATGCCACCAGCCGAGCCCGGCCGTGCCGATACCGGTGATCAGCGCCAGACCTGCCGCGCCAGCCAGCGCGCCGCCCGTCAATGCGTTCAGCGCCGCGGTCAGCGGCGGCCACGGCGCACCGCGGTCCATCCACAGCAGGAACAGCCGGTAGGCCAGAGCGCCGCTGCAGGCGAGCAGCAGGCAGTCGCGCCATGCCAAACCTGCCGCGGCCATCACCGCCGCCAGCGCCAGGCCGTACAAGCCCGGGCGATGCAGCCTGCGCATGCTGCCTCGGGCGTTCAAGGCGCAGGTTGGATGTCGGTGACAGTGAACTTGCCGCCGTCGTTGACGGCCTTGAACCTGACCTTGTCGCCGGTCTTCAGCTTGTCGAGCATGGCCTTGTCCTTGACCACGAAGACCATGGTCATTGCCGGCATGTCCAGGCTCTTGATCTCGGCATGCTTGAGCGTCACCTTGCCGGCCTCGAGGTCGATCTTGCGCACCTCGCCGTCGGTCAGGGCGCCCGTGCCGGCGGAGGCCGCCGCCGCGGGTTTGTGGTGAGCGTCGTCCGCCAACGCGCCCAGAGGCGCCAGCAGCGCGACAGCGAGGGTGGCGATCAGTGTCTTGTGGGTCTTGTTCATGGCGTCGGTTCCTTCATCGATAGCTTTGGTAGGAGGTGATGCTGCCGTCCTTGCGCACCAGCAGCACGTCGTAGGGATCCTTGCGCGCGCCGTAGGCGGGACCGTCCATGCCGGGCGAACCGATCGGCATGCCGGGCACCGCCAGGCCGACGGCGCCGGGCCGTTCGGCCAGCAGGCGCCGGATCTCGCGTGCCGGTACATGGCCCTCGACCGCATAGCCCTCGACCTGCGCGGTATGGCACGAGCCGAGGCGCATCGGGATGCCCAGGCGGGCGCGTGCGGCGGTGTTGCCGCTGTCGTGAAACTGCACCTTGAAGCCGTTGGCTTCGAGGTGCACGATCCAGTCCTTGCAGCAGCCGCAGGTCGGTGCCTTCCAGACCTCCACGGCCACGGGCGCAGCGGCCACGACGGTTGGCATGGGCGCGGCGACGGCTGCCAGCGCCGCGGCGATGAACTTGCGCCGGCCGGGGGTCATGACGCGCTCACCGTGATCGTGCCCACCATGCCGGCCTGGTAGTGCCCGGCGATCAGGCAGGCGAACTCGAACTGCCCGGCGCGGTTGAAGGTCCAGACGATCTGGCCGGTCTTGCCCGGCGGCACATGAGCCATGTAGGGCTCGTCGTGCTCCATGTTCGGAAACTTCATCATCAGTTCGGCGTGCTTGGCGTTCTCGGCCTTGGTGCCGATGACGAACTCGTGCATCTGCTTGCCGTCGTTGCGGGCCACGAAGCGCACGGTTTCGCCGAGCTTGACGCTGATGCGGTCGGGCGTGAAGCGCATGTTGTCGGCCATGCCGACGTCGATACTGCGCTTGGCCTGGGCGGCATCGCCGGCGATGCCCCAGTCCTTCTGTTCCTTCTTCACCGGGCCCGCCTTCGCGGGATGCTTTTCGTCGCCGTGCGCGAAGACGCGGCCGGTGGCCGCAAGCAGGCTGGCCGCCGCGGCAACGATCAGGTGTCTCTTGTTGACTTGCATGGTGCTTCCTGTGCGCCGGTCAAAGCCGGCGAGATGTTGTGAATGAAAGAGTCATACGTTGAAAGCATAGCCAGCTACGGCGGCCCCGAGTCATGCGTGCACATTCGTGAGGGTGTGGGCGAAGCGTTGACAGGGGTACGCGCAGGCCGGGTATTGAGCCGCGTAATACATGCCCCGTGGCGAGAGCTGCGGGTGGTCCGGGGTGCCGAGGCTGTAGGAATAAGTCGAAGGCCACACCGGCGCTGCCGCATTGGCGAGGCAGCGCCGGACCCCGCGCGGTCAGAGACCCCGCGCATGCGCGGAAACATCTCGCACGGAAACCGGGAGGTCCCGCGTCCTTGTGCATCGCGCTGGGAAGCGTCGAGTGCACAGCGCATCGTGAAGCCCAAGGGCACACGACGATGAGCCACAGGCGCGGGAAGTCGGACTGCTGCGTAGTACCGCAGAAGCTGCCGAACAAGGCTGTGGGTGCAATCCCTGCGGCGGCGGAGGTGGTGGAGGGAAGGCGGCAGGCCAAGGGCAATGCCATCGCGGCGCGCATGTCCCGGAGAACCAGCCGGGTCTATGACGTGGGAACCGCGCTCGATGGCATACGACAGACGGCAAGGTGCCGTCGCGATGCGAGGTTCGACAACCTGCTGCATCACATCTATGCGGTCGAACGTCTCGAGCAGGCCTACCTCGCGGTCAAACGCGACGCAGCCGCCGGGGTGGACGGCCAGACCTGGCAGTCGTACGGGCAGGCCCTGCAGAGCAATCTGCTGGACCTGTCCGACCGGCTGGCCCGAGGGGGCTATCGGCCCCAGCCTGTGAAGAGGGCGTACATCGACAAGGCCGACGGGAGTAAGCGCCCTCTGGGCGTCCCCGCGCTGGAAGACAAGATCGTCCAGCGCGCATCGGTCGAAGTCTTGAACGCCATCTACGAGCAGGACTTCTGCGGGTTCAGCTACGGCTTCAGGCCCGGCAAGAGCGCGCACAACGCGCTGGATGCCGTGGCGGTGGGTGTGAGCGCAAGGAAGGTGAACTTCGTTCTCGATGCCGACATAGCCAAGTTCTTCGACACCATCGAACACGACTGGCTGGTGCAGTTCATCGAGCATCGCGTGGCTGACGTGCGCGTGGTGCGGCTGATCAAGAAATGGCTGCACGCGGGCGTGCTGGAAGAGGGCAGGTTGACGCAAAGTGAGTTGGGCACGGTGCAAGGCGGCAGCATCTCTCCGCTGCTGGCCAACATCTACCTGCACTACGCGTTCGACCTGTGGGTCAAGCAGTGGCGGGGGCGCCATGCCCGAGGTGACGTGATCGCGGTGCGGTATGCCGACGATTGGGTGGCCGGGTTCCAGTTCCGCGACGACGCCGAGCGCTTCCAGCGCGCGGTGGCACAACGGCTGGGCCAGTTCGGGTTGAGGCTGCACCCCGACAAGACGCGGCTGATCGAGTTCGGGCGCTTCGCCCGCGAGAACCGACGCCGCCGGGAACAAGGCAAACCGCAGACCTTCGACTTCCTTGGGTTCACGCACTGCTGCGGGACGACGAGGAAGGGGCACTTCATGGTCTTGCGGCTGACGAGTGCCAAACGCCTGCGAGCCAAACTGCAGGCGGTCAAGCTCGAACTCAGACGGCGCATGCACCACCCCATCCCCGAGCAGGGCCAGTACCTGCGCGCGGTGGTGGCTGGGCACGGCCGGTACTTCGGCGTGCCGTGCAACGGCGCGCGGCTGAGGCAGTTCGGCCACCAGGTGGAACGACTGTGGCACCGCACCCTGTGCCGTCGCAGTCACACCCATCACCTGCCGTGGCGCCGAATGCACCGACTGACTGCGCACTGGATTCCCCGTCTGCGCATCTGCCACCCGTACCCAAACCAGCGTCTGATCGTCACGACCCAAGGCAAGAGCCGTGTGCGGTAGCTCCGCAAGCACGGATCTGCGAAGGGGGTGATGGGTGACTGTCATTCCTACTTCAACTTCTGGGTCGCGTGGTTGAGGGTTCAATGGCCGGAGTGCCCGCCCGTGGGCTTGCGCACCTTGACTTCGGTCGGTGTGGCGGGCCGGGCCAGCGGCGGCATCGAGCCGCTGCCTTCGGCCTCGAGACGCGCCGGGTCGGGCAGCGCGCCGGTCCATTCGTAGGCCACCTCGCCGGGGGGGTGCTTGTACCAACCGGGGTCGCCGTAGTCGCCACGCGGCTGGTCGCGGCGCACCTTGACGACGCTGAACATGCCGCCCATGCCGACCGCGCCGAAGGGCCCCTGCCCGGCCATCATCGGCGCGGTGTTGTCGGGCAGCGGCATCTCCATCTCGGTCATGTCCTTCATGCCGCGCTCGCCCATCACCATGTAGTCGGGGATCAGCTGGGTGATCTGGCGCGCGACGCCGCGGTGGTCGACGCCGATCATCGTCGGCACGTCGTGGCCCATCGCGTTCATCGTGTGGTGGCTCTTGTGGCAGTGGAAGGCCCAGTCGCCTTCCTCGTCGGCGAGGAAGTCGATCTGCCGCATCTGGCCCACCGCGATGTCGGCGGTGACTTCGTATTGCCGGGCGCTCTTCGGCGTCGGCCCGCCGTCGGTGCCGGTGATCAGGAACTCGTGCCCGTGCAGGTGGATCGGGTGGTTGGTCATCGTCAGGTTGCCGATGCGGATGCGCACCTTGTCGTTCTTCCTGACGACCAGCGGGTCGATGCCGGGGAAGATGCGGCTGTTCCAGCTCCACAGGTTGAAGTCGAGCATCGTCATGATCTTCGGCGTCGCGCTGCCGGGGTCGATGTCGTAGGCGTTGAGCAGGAAGCAGAAGTCGCGGTCGACCTCGTCGATCAGCGGATGCTTCGCCTTCGGGTGCGTGACCCAGAAGCCCATCATGCCCATCGCCATCTGCACCATCTCGTCGGCGTGCGGGTGGTACATGAAGGTGCCGGGCCGGCGCGCGACGAACTCGTAGACGAAGGTCTTGCCCGGCGGGATGCCGGGCTGCGTGAGCCCGGTGACCCCGTCCATGCCGTTCGGCAGCCGCTGGCCGTGCCAGTGCACGCTGTGCAGTTCACCGAGCTTGTTGGTGACGAAGAGGCGCACGCGGTCGCCTTCGACCACCTCGATCGTCGGCCCCGGGCTCTGGCCGTTGTAGCCCCACAGGTGCGCCTTGAAGCCGGGCGCCATCTCGCGCACCACCGGTTCGGCGACGAGGTGGAACTCCTTGACGCCGTTCTTCATGCGCCAGGGCAGGGTCCAGCCGTTGAGCGTGACCACCGGGTTGTAGGGGCGGCCGGTGTCGGGCACCAGCGGCGGCATCGTGTCGGGCCTGGTCTGGATCACCGGCTCGGGCAGCGCGGCCATCGCCGCCTTGCTGACCGCGGCCGCCGAGACGGCCGCGGTGACGGCGCCGGCGCCGCCGATGAAGTTGCGTCGGGAAACCATGTCGTATTCCTTCGGGATCAGTGGGCAGCAGCGCCAGGTTCGGCGGTGGTCGCGGGCCCAGCGGGGATGGCCAGGCTGGGCTTGCCGATCAGCGACATGTCGAGGTCGGCCTGCGCGATCCAGAAGTCGCGCAGCGACTCGATGTAGTTGTTGACGCTGGCGATCTGCGCGCGCGAATCGGCCAGCAGCTCGAACACGCCGATCAGCATGCCGTTGTAGCGAAGCAGGTTCTCCTCGGCGATGCGCTGGCGCACGGGCACAATTTCGTCGCGGTGGTGGCGCGCGATGTCGTAGGCCGAGCGGTAGCCGGTGTAGGCCTCGCGCACTTCCGAACGCGCGTCGATCGCCGTCTGTGCGGCGCGGTCCACGGCCTGCATGTAGATCGCTTCGGCCTTGGCCACGCGCGCGTCGCCCCAGTCGAACAGCGGCAGTTCGAAGCCGATCTCGTAGCCGCGCTGCGACGGCGCATCGTTGAAGGTGTTGTAGATCGCGCCGACCTCGAGCACGTTGATGAAGCGGGTGGTGCGCGTCAGCCCCAGGTTCTTTGCCGTCTGCTCGGCGGCCAGCTTGGCGCCGCGCACGTCGAGCCGCTGTTCGAGTGCGAGCCGTTCGATATCGGGCAGGTCCACGGTCGACTTCGGCAGGTCGGGCAGCCGCTGCGGCAGGCTGAACTGCGCCTGCGCACCCCACAGGCCGAGCAGCCGCGTCAGCCGCTCGCGCGTGGCGCGCTGCGCCTGTTCGGCGCGGGCCAGGTTCAGCGCCGCGTCGGCGTAGAAGCCCTGCTCGCGCGCGCGCTGCAGCTTGTTGAAGTTGCCCACCTGCTGCATGCGCCGCGCCAGCTCGGCGCTGGCCTCGGCGGCCTGCATCACCTGGCGCATGTAGCGCACGGTTTCCTCGGCCGCCACGGCGTTGAGATAGGCCTTGCGCGCGTCGGCGGCCAGCGACACCATCTGCAGCGATACGCGCAGCTGCGTGTGCGCGAAGCGCCGCGATTCCACCTCCATGAACAGCGGGATGGCGATCAGGCGCGCCAGGTTGATGGCCAGCAGCCATTCGAGTTCGACCTCGCCGCCTTGCGTGGTGCGCGCGAATGCCACACCAGGGTTGGGCAGCCGCCCGGCCTGCACCAGATCGGCCTCGCCGATGCCGAGCTCGTGATACTCGGCCTGCAGCCCCCGGTTGTTGAGTAGTGCGATCTGCACCGCGTCGTCGGCCGACAGCGGTCCGGCGAGCAGTTCGCGTACGCGCTGGTCGACGGCGTCCCGCTCGGCGTCGGACCGGGCCCACTGCAGCTGTTTGCCGAGGCGGTCCTGGGCGGTCTGCTGCACCGGCGCGAAGCCGCCGTCCGGGCTGAAGGAGGCGCAGCCGCCAAGGAAGGCGGCGGTGGTCAGCAGGGCCGGCAGCCTCCAGCGTGGTGGGTGAGAGCGCTGCTTTCTGGGGTCGATCATTGCGGGCCTTTCGATGACTTGTGCCCGTGGTGGCCGGGTGGCATGGGCATCGATGCAGGGCTGTCCTTGGCGGGGCTGCCGGGCCTGGGCGCTGCCGGCGCGTCCGCACCGGTGGGCGCCGCCTCGGGCTGTTGCGCTTCGCGGGCGTAGACGCGCCAGCCGCCGATGCGGGCCACCGCGTCGTTGGCCTCGCGCCAGGAGACGGGCTTGTCGTCACTGAATCCCCGGTAGCGCGCGAGCGGCGAGCTGTAGGTCAGCGCAGGAACGCTGGCCTTGGGGTCGAGGGGATCGGGCCGCGTGGCCGGAGCGGTCGGCGAGCCGGCGCCTTGCGCCTGCGCGGCGAGGGCGGATGTGCAAAGCGCGGCCCGCACGAGCCAGCGCAGAAGTACGTGGACCATGGTGTCCTCGCGTAAGGGTCACAGGCCCGCGCTGCACGAGCAGCACGGGGGACGGACAGGGCCGGCGAGGCGATGCGCGTCAAGGCGCGCGAACTGAGCCTACCGGCTACGCGAGGAGGTGTCGGGGCGGGCGGTCGGGGCCGTCGGCAGCAAAGGGCTCGACGGTGGGCGCCAAGGCAGCGAAGTCCGCGGCCATGGGTTCGAGAGCGGGCAGCTTCGATGCCGTGCCGTGGATGGCAGCAGCCGAACAGCACGAGGCACAGACGCTGCACTTCTGCATGCCGGACGGTGAGAGCGTTTCGGACTCCGCCGCTTCGTCGGGCGCTGTGAATTCGGCCTGCCCGCCCAAGGCTTCATGATGCGAATTCGCCGCGGAACCCAGCGCTCGATGCGCCGAGCCAGCGTCGTGCGACGTCGCGGCGGCTCGTTCATGATGATTCGGGCCGCAGAAGACCATGGTCGCCGCCATGACGCCTTGCGCGGGCAGCGCAAGGGCCAGCAACCAGATCAAGAGCATCCGAGCCATGCGAAACATCATCCAAGTCTAGCGCAGCGACCCTTCAGAGTCGTGCTGCCGTTCGGCCAGAGGTGTCTTTTCCACACATGTTGGCGTCCGTACGCTCGATCTCGCGGGGGGCTATGCCGCCGCCCTTCTTCTTGCGCCGGTCAGTTTGAGCCTGCTGGTCGCGACGACAGGCTTGCCGCTGGCCAGTTCATCCAGGATCGGGCATTCAGGACGGTCGTCCCCGTGGCAGCCATGAACCAGATGCTCCAGCGTGCGCTTCATTGCCAACAGCTCCTGCGCCTTCTGTTCGAGCACCAGGATATGAGCCTCGGCCATCGCTTTCACCAGACGGCTCGGCCGCCTGCGGTTGTGCCACAGGCTCAACAGCTCGCCGATCTCGGCAATGGAAAAGCCCAGGTCACGCGCCTGGCGGACAAAACGCAATGTGTGGATTTCCCCGTCGCCGTACTGCCGGTAGCCGGAATCCGTCCGCTTGGGCGCAGGCACCAGTCCGACCTCTTCGTAGTGCCGGATCATCTTGGCCGAAACGCCCGAAGCGGCGGCGGCTTGGCCGATGTTCATTGCTTCCATGTGTTTCGATGGACGTTTCACGGAACGGACTGCCCGTGCATTGCAGTGAACACCTGCAGCTTCAGAGTTCCAGCGATGGGAATGTCAAGTCGATTCTACAAAGTTGTGCAGCAAGCAGGGTCATTGTGGAAGTCGTTGACCTTCCAACGAGGGGAAGCTTCAGATTCCGATGTCTCACGGCCTTTGAGGACGACTCCGATGATTTCTTTCCAAGTGAACGACATGACTTGCGGCCATTGCGTCGGAACCATCACCAGCGCGCTGAAGGCTGTGGACGCTGCCGCCGACCTGCGATTCGATCTGGCAGCGCAGCGTGTGGACATCGAATCGGGACGGGCCAACGCTGCCGAGTTGGGCCAAGCCATCCAGCAGGCCGGCTACTCACCCATACAGATCGCCAGCGCCATCGAAGCCGAACATCCCCGCAGGGCAGCCGCGGGCAGCGGATGCTGCTGCAGGTAGCTCGGCACGAGTGCGCTGGTGCTGAACCTGCGCTTGAAGGCCGCATGCGATCGGACTGGCGGATAACCAGAAGACAAACCCCTCCCCGCGGTAGCGGGGAGGGGCAAAACCGCAGCTATGCGGCCAGCTTCGCGTCGTCGGCGTCCATTCGGCCCGCGCCGGCCGAATCCTTGTCGAGATGGAGTTGATGCTGCAGGCGACGCTGCCGGGCCAGCAGATCCGCCAACCGATCCGCATGCTCGAAAGGACGTTCGAGCTCGATCCGCAGATCGACCATGCGTTTGACGCGCACCGCCAGTTGCTGGCGGGCGGCATCACGCTGCTCGGGGATCGAGGCCAGCGCGGCGAGCAGCGCCGCTGCCAGTCCCTGGGCGGTCTGGTACGCCTCCGCCTCGTAGCGGCAGAGCCCTTCGAGGTACAGGCTCGGCACGGCATCGCCATGCCCGGAGCGCAGCCCGAGGTCAAAGTCCCCGAACCGGCCAACGTGCTGGTCGACCGTCCCTCGCGCTGCCTTCGCCGCGCGCACCAGTTGACGCAGTCCTTCTCCGGCGGCTTCCGCGCCGAGCAGCACCTGCCCGGCCAGCTCGAGACGCATCTCGCCGGCCGATGCCGGCGTGACGTGCAGACAGTCTTGCTCCATTAGCGCCAGCTTGCGCTCCAGCGACTCGATCAGCATCGGCAGCCGCGCCACCTCGCTTTCGTTGGCATAGCGCTGGTTGCGCCACACCGAGAAGAGCGTCGACAGCTTGGCCACTTCGGCGTCCACGCCGGCCTTCTCGATGACGAGCGGATTGCCCGAGGCCAGCGCCTTCACTTCGGCGTACGACAGCGCCGCCAATTCCACATCCTCGATCGAACGCAGCCCCTTGTCGCCGCCCATCACCTGCGCAATGAAACGCGCCTTGGTTTCCAGGGCCTGCCACATGTAGCTGTCGAAGCTGCCTTCGGTGACGTAGCGGAAGATCTCCACGTCTTCGCACTCGTTCCCTTGGCGCAGGATGCGCCCCTCGCGTTGTTCCACGTCGCAGGGCCGCCAGGGCGCGTCCAGGTGGTGCAGGGCGGCCAGCCGGGTCTGCACGTTGGTGCCGATACCCATCTTGGCGGTCGAGCCGAGCAGAATCCGTACCCGGCCTTCGCGCACGGCCTTGAACAGCGTGGCCTTCTGCGCATCGGTGTCGGCGTCGTGCACGAATGCGATTTCCTGCGCCGGCACGCCGGCATCGGCCAGCCGCTGCTTCAGGTCGTCGTAGACGCTGAAGGCCTTGCCTTGCTTCGGCGACGACAGGTCGCAGAACACCAACTGCGCGCCGCGGAAGGCCCCGGTGCGTTCGCGCACCGTCAACAGCTCCCGCACACAGGCCGCCACCTTGCCCTGCACATCGAAGTGCGCTGCGGGTGCCACCAGCCGGAAGTCCAGCGCGGCCTTGCGGCCGTCGGTGGTCACCGCAAGCATGTTGTCCTGCTGCGGTGTGACTCGACCCATACGGATCGCTTCGGCACGTTCGACGAGCGTGCGCACCAAGGCCTTCAGCGCGTTGCTGGCCGGACAGGCCACGATGCGCGGGTTGCCGCTGCGCAGCGTGGGCACCGCCAGCTTGAGCATTTCCGCAGTGCGGATGTCGGCCACTTCGCCGAACACCGCCATCAGCTCGGGTACGTTGATGAAACGCGCGAAGCGCGTGTTCATGCGGTAGCCACTGCCGTCGGGCGCGATCTCCAGCGCCGTGACGCTCTCGCCGAAGGTGGCGGCCCAAGCGTCGAACTGCTGCAGGCCGAGCGCTTCCAGCCTCCGGGGCTGCAGGTAGCGCATCATCGTGTGCACCTCGGCCATGGTGTTGGCCACCGGTGTCGCGGTTGCGAACACCACCCCGCGCTGCGCGCCGCCGTGCAGACGCATCGTGTAGCGCGTCTTCAAGAACAGGTCGAAGGCGCGCTGCGAGTTCGGCAGCGGCAGGCCGGCCACCCGCGTCATCTTCGTGAACCGGTACAGGTTCTTGAACAGGTGGGCCTCGTCGACGAATAGGCAATCGATGCCGAGCTGTTCCCAGCTCAGCAGATCGTCCTTCTTCGCGTCGGCCAGCAGCCTCTCCAGCCGCACGGCCCAGTTCTTTTTCATCGCTTCAAGGTGCTTGACGATCCGGTTGCCCCGGTCGTTGCGCCGCTCGGCGCGCACCGCCATCTCGATTTCCATGACGATCTCCTTGATGAAAGTTTCGGTAAATGCCGGTGACATGCGGATGCGCTCGAAGCTCGAGTGCGTGATGACCACCGCGTCCCAGTCGCCCGTGGCGATGCGCGACACCAGCTCGCGCCGGCAGTCGCCCTCCAGGTCTTCCTTGCCCGCCATCAGCACGGCGGCGTTCGGGTACAGCCGCACGAACTCGGCCGTGTACTGCGCCAGCATGTGGTTCGGCACCACATGGCAGGGCTTGGCCGCCAAGCCGAGGCGCCGCAGCTCCATGCCGGCGATCGCACAGACCGCCGTCTTGCCGGCGCCGACGACGTGGAACAGCCCCGTGTTGCCCGACTGCACGACGCGCCACACGGCATCCCGCTGGTGCGGGTGCAGCGCGTAGCAGCGCGAGAACCCCGGCAGCTTCAGGTGCGTGCCGTCGAACTGCCGCGGCCGGGTGGCGTTGAACAGGTCGTTGTAGGTCCGGCACAGCCGCTCGCGGCGATTGGGTTCGTCGAAGGCCCAGGCGGCGAAGCGCTCCTTGATCAGCGCGAGCTTCTCGCGCGCGGCCAGCGTCTCGTCGGGGTTGACGATGCTGCGGTCGCTGGCCGGGTCCGGATCACGAACCGTCGGCACCTGCACGTTCAGCGCGCACTGCAGCAGTTCGATTGCGTTCAGCCGCGAGGTGCCGAACTCCTGCGTCACCTTGACGTTCTGGCGCGCGCTCCACTCGGGGTAGCGCACCGACCAGGCTCCGGCCAGCGCCGAGTAGCCGATCTCGCAGTCCTTCTGTTCCAGCACCTCGCGGACGAAGTCCTCAACGTCGCCGGGTGGTATCCACACCGCACCCAGGCGCGGCTCGATCGATGCCGGCGGCAGATCTTCAGGCTGCACCCGTTCCAATGCCGCGACGTTGCGTGCGAAAGCCACGCCGGCGGCCAGCGCCTGCCTCAGCTTGGCCTTGACCTCGCCGGACAGATACTCGTCGGCGGTCTTCCACAGCCCGTCCTCGGGGTCCATGAACACCTGGCCCCGGCCGGCCAGAGCAACCAGCACCGCTTCCGGCGGCGCCGACAGCAGCCGGCCCATCCACTCCGGATCGACCCGGCCGCGCCACTGCACCGAAGCGGCGAGTGCCTCCTCGGGCCCGGCCACCGCGTCGGGTTCGACGATCCTCGTCAGCGTCTTGCGGCTGAACAGCGTGGCCTTGCCGGCGGTCTCGGTTTCTTCGTCATAGTGCTCCAGCGACAGCAGCAGCGGGTAGTCGGGGTCGCGCCGGAACGCCAGCGCGTTGGCCCGGTTCGACAGGCACCCGAAGCGGGCGACGTAGCGGTCGTAGCTGCCGTTCAGCATGGCCCGCTCCTGGCGCTGCCGGCTGTCGTCGGCATCGGCCAGCTGCAGATCGAGCAGCGCCCGCGCGTGATCCCGTATCGCGCACAGTCCCGCGATGCGGGCGCGCTGCGTGGCGTTCAGCCGGCCGTGGATGTCGACCAGCAGGCCGTCCTCCGCCCGATGCACACGGCCGCGGTGCAGATGATGGCTGCCGGGCCGCGCCCCAGTTGAAGCGCTCTCGCTTTGGCGCGGTGCTTGCGTGGCCGCACGAGCGGCCGATTCGTACACGGTCCGCGGCAGCAGATCGATGCGCCGCGGCAGCTCTTCGGCGAGTTGGCCATCGAACACCGCGGTCGGCACCGGCTCGTGGCCGTTGCTTTCCTGCCGGATGTGGCCGATGCAGAACTGGGGATGTACCGCGTACCACTGGTTGATCTGCAGGTAGCGTTCGCCGCAGCGCGGGTCGCGCAGCGCATCGGGCACCACGCTCAGGCCCAGCCAGGGCTGCTCGTTGGCCTCGCCCGGCGCGCGCTTGCGCAGGAACAGGATGTCGGCCTGCACGTCGGTCGAGGCGATCTCGGCGAACGCTCCTCGCGGCAGCCGGATGGCGCCCAGCAGCAGCGCCTGCGACGCGAGGTAGCGCCGCACGGTGTCGTCCCAGGCATCCATCGTGTGGCTGCTGGTGATGAAACAAGCCAGCCCACCGGGCCGCAGCAGGTCCAGCGTGCGGCCGAGAAAGTAGTTGTGGATGCTGAAGCGCCCGTACGGCCGATTGCTCGAATCGGCCACCTTGTAGGCGCCGAAGGGCACGTTGCCGATGGCCAGGTCGTACCAGCCTTCCGGCAGGGGCGTCTTCTCGAACGCGCCGATGCGCACGTCGCCGTTGGCGCCGTAGAGCGCCCGCAGCATCCGGCCGGAAAGCCGGTCGATTTCGATGGCGGTGACCTGGCAGCGCTCAACCAATGCCACCGGCATCGCGCCGATGAAATGGCCGATACCGGCGCTGGGTTCCAGCACTCGGCCGCCGGTGAACCCGAAACCCTGCACCGCCTGCCACATCGCCTCGATCACGAACACCGGGGTGTAGTGGCTGTTGTTCACCGACGCTCTGGCGGACTCGTAGTCGTCATCGGCAAGGGTGTCGCGCAACTGTGCCGCGCGGCGTGCCCAGGCGGGCTCCGGCGCCTCGAGGTTGTAGCTCGCGGGCAGGCCGCCCCAGCCGGTGTAGCGCAGCAGCTTGTCGCGCATTTCTTCATCGGGCTCGCTGTTCGTTTCTTCGAGCCGATACAGCGTGTCGATCGCGACCAGGTTGGCCTCGAATTTCGCGACCGCGCCGCTGGGGATGCCGAGACCGCCGGGCGGCAGCGGCGGCCAGGCCGGCCGCCGGGTCACCGGTGTGCTCGGCTCGCTCGGCCGCCACGGGGGCGGCGAGCGCAGGGGTTCGTGTTCCTCGTCGTCCGGCTCGTCGTCGAGCGGCGGATCGGGAGGAACGGGAGGCATCGGCGGCGCGAAGGCCGCGGCAGGCTCCGGCTCGAAGCCGGGCAGCCAGGTAGAAGGCTCGGGGATGCGGGCCATGGGGTTCTCCGTGGGGACGACGGAGACGCACCTGCCCCGCGGGGAAGTGCTTCCCCGTCAGGGTGGATGGATGGCCGGTCGCGTGGGTGCAGCGATTGGCGGGCTCGGGCCGCAGGAGGCGGCGCTTCATTCAGCTACGGCCGAGCCGCGGGACACCGATACAGGTGAGCGGGCCGTCGCGGCAGCGTGGGTAGGGAGGGGGCGGGTATCGACCGCGACGCCGACGAATCGGACGCGGGCTGCGCGAAACGCAGCGCCGCGGCGGCACAGGCTCGACGCCTGCAGGTAGCCGTCGCACTGTGCGCGGAATGGTGGCGCTTGAACTGCGGCGTCGAGCGTTGCCACGGTGAAGCATCGCCATCCGCGGCGGAATGCGGTGGCAAAGGCGCCGGCCCTGCCACTGTGCCCGGCCCTTGATATCGCGCCGGCCCATGGGAACCTGATTGCGCGGGTCCATGCGGTGCCCGCCCCAATTCAGGAGCCCTATATGAAACTCTCCAGACAGGAACTCGACGCCGTCATCGCGGCGTCGCCACGCACTTTCGTGCCCTTCAACAAGCTGGTGATCTCGCCGAACTACCAGGTGCGGCAAGAGGATGCGGCGGCCGCCATGCCGCTCAGCGAACTGGCGGCGTCCATCGACGCAGCGGGACTGCTGCACAACCTGGTGGTGGTGCGCGGCGCGCGCGGCCTGCACGAGGTCTGCGCCGGCGGGCGCCGCCTGCGTGCCATGGCGATGCTGGTGGAGCAGGGCCGCTGGCCCGAGAATCAGCCCGTGCCGGTGCTCGTGGTGCCCGCGGAGCAGGCGTTGATGGCCAGCCTGATCGAGAACGTCGAGCGCGAGGCCCTCCATCCGGTGGATGAGTTCACGGCCTTCGCCCGGCTCATCGACGCCGGCCGCTCGGTCGAGGACGTAGCGGCTGTCTTCGGCGTGACGCCGCAGGTCGTCAAGCGCCGGCTCAAGCTGGCGGCCGTGTCGCCCGCACTGCTGACGCTGTTTCGGGAAGGCGGGATCGGGCTGGACTGCCTGATGGTGCTGGCCTCGATCGACGATCCGGCGCGGCAGGAGGAACTCTGGCAGCAGTTGCCCGAGTGGAACCGCAGCGCGGAGCAGCTGCGCCGTATGTTGACTCGGGGTGAGGTCGAATCGGACCGCGACGGGCTGGCGATCTTCGTCACCGTGCCTGCCTACGAGGCCGCCGGCGGCCCGCTGCGGCGAGATCTGTTCAGCGACGAGGGCAAGGCCTATCTGCAGGATGTGGCGCTGCTCGAACGGCTGGCCGTGGACAAGCTGCAGGAGCCGGCGCGCGAAATCGCCGCGGAAGGCTGGAAATGGGTCGATGTGCGTGCGCGCTGGGTCTACGAGGACTACATGCGCCACGGCGAAGTTCGCCGCGTGCGCCGCGTGCCGAATGAAGAACAGGCCGCGCGCCAAGCGCAACTCGAAGCCGAGCTCGAGTCGCTGCATGAGCGCATGGAGGCGCTGTCGGACGAGGAGGGCAAAGAAGATGAGTCCGCGCTGCTGGAAAAGGACGAGGATCGGTTGCAGGGCGAATTGAACGCCCTCGACGAGGCGCTGACTGACTTCCCGTCTGACCTGATGGCGCAGGCCGGCTGTCTGGTGTACGTGGGACGCAGCGGCGCGGTCGAAGTCAAGCGCGGGCTGGTGCGGCCGGAGGACCGCGATGCGCTGGTGCAGGCGGCAAGGCAGTCCACCACCGCCGAAACTGGCGCCGGCTCATCGCTGGTGAGCCTGCCCAAGGGCGGAGCCCGCTCCGTGCACTCCGAGAAGCTGATGCGCAGCCTGACCGCGCACCGCGTCGCGGCGATCCGGGCCGAACTGCTGTTGCGGCCGGACGTGGCCCTGGCGGCGATCACGGCGCAACTGGCCTGCAAGCTGCTCAAGGACGGGTTCCGTCGCTACCGTGGCTGCGATGAGTGGCTGACGGTGAGCGCGACCGAAACCCACGATGCGCTGCGGCGTGAGTGCGCCGACATGGCCGACGCCGAAGCCTGGAAGCTGATGGAGCAGACCCGCATCGAGTGGATCGCGCGCCTTCCCGAGGATGGTGCGGCGCTGCTGCCCTGGCTGCTGGCGCAGGAGCGCACCACCGTGGTCGAACTGCTGACCTTCCTGGTGGCATCCAGTGTCACGGGTGTCGACGGCGTCGAGCGCGAGCGCCAGAGCACCGACGCGCTGGCCCACGCGCTCGCGCTCGACATGCGGCGCTGGTGGAAGGCCGGCGCGGCCTCCTACTTCAACCACGTATCGAAGGCGACGATCCTCGCCGCGGTGACCGAAGCCGCTGGCGCGAATGCTGCCGCACCGCTGTCCGGGCTGAAGAAGGAAGGGTCCGCGGCGGGTGCGGAGCAACTGCTGGCCGAGAGCGGTTGGCTTCCCCGCTGCCTGCGCACGCAGCCACCTGCCGGACGGAGCCGGGGCATGCAGGAAGAGCAGCAGGCTGCGGCCAGCGGGGGTGACGGCGGCAGGGAGTACGAGTCGGTTGACGCCGATCAGGTCGACTGACTGCGCTGGCAAAAGCAGACGCCGTTCCTCATGCGCTGGGCGGGCTTGCCGCGGCGGCGGGCGGCCCGCTCCGCTCGGATGACTTGCTGTGCATGGCGGTGGCCTGACTTAAATAGGCGTTGGTGATCTGGGTCCTGCCGTGGCCCAGCAGGATCGACACTCCTCTCCGCGCAGCGGCATCCACGGCAGCGGGAACGGCCGGGCCACCCGCCACCGGTGGCGGGTGACCGGTTTCGTCGTGGTACCGATCGGCCGCGAACTGGTGGCGCAGCCCATGCGGGACCACGTGCAGGTCACGCTTCGTGATACCGAAGCGCTCCATGACATAGCGCAGCCGGCGCATCGCCTGGACCAGCGTCAGGTTCGGAGCGCTGACGCTGCCCTGGGGGCCCTTGGCCACGTGGCGGGCGTAGGTGAGGGCGTGGCGACACAGGTCGTCGTCGATCGGAAGGTAGCGTTGCCGGCCGCCCTTCGTGCCGCGGTGAGTATCGAGGTACGGGTGGACCCCTTCCGCATCTTCTCGATCCGCTCCTGACTTCGCCGCGGCCTGGCGAGCCGTCACGACATCGACGTGCGGGCGCAGCATCACGCTCTCCTTGAATCGCAGCCCGAAAGCGAGCATCAGCCACAGGCACGCCGCCGCATGCACGTCGTAGCCTTCGACGTCGCGCACGACCGCAGCGATATCGACGCCAGCTGCACGCCAGGACTTGTCCTGCGTCGTCACCCCGCTGCGCCGGTACAGCGCAGGGTCGTCGAAATAGGCCTCGATCGGTTTGAGCAGCTTCGGCTTGCCGATCCAGCCGGTGAAGGTCTTGAGGTGCGAGTAGTAGGTCGGGATGGTGGCCGGCGCCAGGCGGCCCGCCTTCGCCTCCGCGCACCAGTGCGCCAGCACGAAGTCGGCATGGCGCCCGCTGAAGGAGCGTGGGTCGAGCTTGAAGGCCTTGACCGGGTTGTCGCGCAGGAAGCGGAACACCCACACGCACAGCCGGCCGCGCGCCTGCGCAGTGCGATGGCCGACCCCCTTGTCCTTGACGGCGTGCTGCCAGTTGTGCCGACGCAGGATCAGCGCCAGCACATGCAAGCACCGCTGCGGTTGCAGCGGCAGGGTGTCGAGCTCGACGGGGAGTGGATCGGTGCAGGACATGGGGACCTCCGGATGCCGGTAGTTGATGGAGAGCAGGGAATCGCATCGGTCGCCACGGTTCGGACGGCAGCGTCATCCAGGCAGTTCGTAAAAGTGATCGCCTTGCACACGGTGCGTACACGCGTGGCTGTCCGCTCGGGGCGGACCGCGACGCCGTTTCGGCTCTGGGCCGAAGGCGCGCGCGGCAGGTGTTCGGGCGTCACCCGTACAGCGGCCCATCGAGGGGCCGCATGCGGAGATTCCAACCGGACCGAGTAGCACCACTGCAGCCAACGCAGTGGGCGATCCGTTCACGCCAGGTCCCGCAACACCGGTCGAGCCGGAAGAAGCGGGTCGCGATCGCTCGAGGCGGACGCGGCGCGTGATGCTGGAATATCAAGGAAACAAGGCGGGTGCCCGTAGGCACGCCGCGGTCCATGGCCTCCTGGGCGCATGGTGGCTGAAGCGGTGAACTTGCGGATCGAAGTCCGCGTGGGTCCGGGGCTCGGGGCCCGCGGTGACCGAGGTCACCGAACTGAAGGGGCTTCCTTCGACGCAGCAACTGAGCACTGCGCCCGGTGTGGAAGCTACCGGCTTGACGCGTGCGAATCATGCGATAGGGCGGAGACGATTTCAAGCTCGAAAAGTGCCGATGAGCGCGCCGTTTGCGTGGGCTGCTCGGCGCGTGCGAGGGGTTGACAGGCCTTTTGCCTACCTCTGTCTCCGAACGTGCCGCCGCGGTGCGGTCTGTCGGATCGTGGCGCGACGAGAGCCCTTGACGAATGGCGATCCAGTGCGACCGTGGAGCGACTTGCGGATGCACATGGATGGGCGGCGCGAGATCGATGGGCAGCAAGACCAGCGTTTGACCTAGCTCGCTGTGAAGAGCGACCTGATCGCGAAATCCCGCCCGAATGAGCCAGGTTCCGCATGGAGGCGAAGCATCGACCGGTCGATGCTCGCAGGGCTTTAAGCAATGTTCGGAGGAATTCCATGACAGCAGTCGTCAGGGCCATCGATGTCGGCTTCGGCTACACCAAGTTCACTACGGGCGGCAGCGGTGGCGACATCCGGTGCGCCTGCTTTCCGTCGCTCGCATGCCTGAGCACGCGCGACCCTTCGGATTCGCTGGGTGCAGAGCGTCGGCGGACCTTCGCGATCCCCATCAAGAGTGTGTTCTACGAGGTCGGGCCGGACGTTGGCCTGGCGGGCGACGGCTTCCGCGCCACGCAGATTCACAACCGCTACATCGACACGCCGGAGTACCTGGCACTGGCGCGCGGGGCGCTGCGCTCGATGAGGGTGGACAGCATCGATCTGCTCGTGGTCGGGCTGCCGGTGGCGACCTTCGCTGCCGACAAGGCGGCGCTCGAGAAGCTGATGACGGGCCGTCACGACGTCGGTGGTGGCAAATCGGTGCAGGTGCGCAAGGCACTGGCGATGGCGCAGCCGCACGGTGCACTGATTGACTATGCGGACCGGCACGACCGCGTGCTGGCAATGCAGGACGAACAGAGCCTGGTCGTCGATCCGGGGTCCCGCACCTTCGACTGGCTCCTGGCCAGGGGCATGAAGCTGTCGCACAAGCGCAGCCATTCGGTGGATCGCGGCGTCGCCGACATCCTGAACCTCATCGCCGACGACGTGAGCGCAGAGATCGGCGCGCCTTACACGAGCCTGGACAGCATCGACCACGCGCTGCGAACCGGAAAGGCATTGACCGTGTACCAGAAAAGCTACCAGCTCTCGCGCATGAAGCCGATGGTCGAGGGCATCGCACGGCAGGCGGTCGCGGCCATGATGCGCCGCATCGGCCCGGCCTACGACGTGCACAACGTCATCCTCGTCGGCGGCGGAGCGTTCCTGTTCCGCAAGGCCGTGAAGCAGGCCTTTGCCGCGCACGACATCTTGGAGGTCAAAGAGCCGATGTTCGCCAACGTCCGTGGCTACCAGATCGCCGGCGTCAACTTTGTGGCAGCGGCGCATGGCGCGGGCGGGGGTGCCGAGCAGGAGGTGAGGGTATGAAGGCCACCGAGACGAAAGTCGATCCCGGCATCAGGCTGCTCTTCGAGATGTCACGTGACGACAACCCGCGGCTCTTCGACGACTTGATGCGGTTCAACAAGGGGCCAAAGCGCGTGAACCGCCTTCGGTTCCTGGCGCATGAAGGCCTGCTGGCGCAGCAATGGCTTCTTGGCACGACGGTTCCGGCGCATGAGGTGCCCGCGGCAAAGACGGCGCGTTCCGCCAGCGACATCGCCGTGGCGCGCCAGACCAGCCAGGCGTTCGAGGTCGGCAGCGGCGAAGCGGAGGTGTGATGGGCCGACGCAGCAAGCAACGCACCGTAAGTGCCTCGGCACTGTCGCAGATGGGCGTGTGCGAGCGGATGGTTGTCTTCGAGCACCGCGAGGGAAGACGGTTGACGGCGGCGCAGAAGGATGCGCTGCGACGCGGGGTGCAGGCGCATCGGCGATTTGCGGCGGAGCAAGTGCCGCCGGCGCGACTCGGACGCTGCTTCATCGCCACGCCTGTCTTCATCGATGCGTCCGAGACGCAGCACCTTCGCTCATTGCTCGCTCGGATTCTGCGTCGCATGAACACGGGATGGCGCCTGATCCATTGCACCTGCACTTCAGTGGCGTCGGCAACAGTCGGATTGATGAAGCGCTGGCCCATGCTTCAGCGTGCTACGAGGGCTACGCTGAGACCGATCGGGTGGCTCGCCCGTCGCCTCATGGAAGCCCGCGGGGACGGCCGTGTGGTCTGACGCGTGGTTCGTAGTCGCCATTGCAGCCATCTTGGTTGGCACCGGTTGGTCGGTGATGCACTGCCTTCGTTGCCGCCAGCGGCAAGCACCAAGTTGGCCTCCCGAGGAGCTTCGCCACGACACCTTGGCCTACGTGGAGCGAACCTTCCGGACTGTCGAACACCCGATCCTTGTTGCACGGGTTGATCGAGCCTATCGGAGCAGCGATGGGTTAATAACGCTCGTTGAACTGAAGACAAGAGTCGAAGCTCGTGTCTATCCATCGGACATCATCGAACTCTCGGCGCAGCGGATGGCGCTGTCGGCCAACACTGGAGAGCCGGTTTCAACGGTCGCCTATGTCGTCGTGGAGTCAGAGGGTCGACGAAAGCCGCTGCCGGTCAGACTGCTGCGGACAGTTGAGGTCGAGGGGCTCATACAACGGCGAGAACACCTGCTGGCTGGACGCCTCATGTCGCGTGCTCCGCCTCACGAGGGGCCATGCGCACGATGTCCCTGGCGAGCGCGCTGCCGGCCTGAACCTACGGGGGTCGTCGGTTCCCCTGGCAAACGAAGCGCAAAGTAATGACGCTAATCGTGCTGCCGCCCCGGCGTGGCTCGTGAAGACCGAATCTCGAGGACGCAAAGCGATAAACCTAGACATCGCAACAACCTCAACGAGAATCTATTCCGCAGTCGGGCGTCCAGTTCGTGCCTTGAGGTGCCGAGGCGTCTCGGGGGGAGTGGGCGACCGGTTGGGTGGGTAGCGCGGATCAGTTCGCCAGAAGAGCAGCTAAGCCATTGATGCAGAAAAGGAAAACTCCTGGACAAGGACAGTACGACATCGTTCTGATGTAGCGGTCCGCGGGTGTCGGCGCCGATTCAATTTTGAGCCACCGTGCCGACTCAATATTGAGCCAGGGGTGGAAGCCGACATCGAGATCGTCGGCTGTGGATAAGTGTAGGTCCTTGCCTGGTTCGTTGACCTCCTCGAT